>JBBKVN010000149.1:0-3948 GCA_037968455.1 Rhodoferax sp. | reverse complement strand
CCCTTGTTCTCCATGGCGCCCATGTTGAAGTCGCTGGTGGCCACAATCATGAAGCGCTCCAGGTCCAGCGGCAGGCCAAAGCGGGCTTCGTCCCACACCACCGAGGCCATGAGCGAGTTCATGGCGTGCTCTGTTTTGTCCATGTCGCCCTGGCGCACATAGATTTGCAGCAGGTGGTCTTTGCCACCGCGCGAGGTAATGCGCTGCTCGCGGCACACCAGTTGACCGGCCACCAGCGCGAACAGGTAAGACGGTTTTTTGTGCGGGTCCACCCAGGTGGCGAAGTGGCGGCCTTCGTTGCCCGTGCCTTCCATGGCGCCGGAGTCGACCAGGTTGCCGTTGCTCAGCAGCACCGGGTACTTGGCTTTGTCAGCCCGCAGGGTGACGGTGTAGTTGGCCATCACATCAGGACGGTCCAAAAAGTAGGTGATGCGGCGAAATCCCTCGGCTTCACACTGGGTGAAGAAGGAGTCGTTGCTCACATACAAACCCATGAGCTTGGTGTTTTTGATGGGCGCACAGGTGGTGAATATTTCCAGCTCGAAGCTGCCTTCAGCGGGCAGGTTTTCCAGCACCAGGCGGTTGCCTTCCATCTTGAAGGAGGTGCCTTGGCCGTTGACCAGTACGCGGGCCAGGTTCAGCTCTTCGCCGTCCAGCTTCAGGGCCTGTGCGGGCACGTCGTTGTTGCGGCGCAGCGTCATCTTGTTCAGGACGCGGGTTTTGGCGGGGTCTAGGTCAAAAGTCAGGTGGACGGTGTCGATCCAGAAGGCGGGGGCGGTGTAGTCGCCACGGTGAATCATCGTGGACGGGCTTTGGCCATCAAGAAGTTGCAACATGGGTGTTCTCCAAAAATTGGGATGCGATCAGGGCGCGGTAGTCGGGCACAACGGCCAGCACGTGGGGGCCTGTCAATTCATCCGGGTGGTGGCTACTGGCAATGCCCACAGCCCGCATGCCGGCGCGGCGCGCGGCTTCGATGCCCAGCGGCGCGTCTTCAAACACGATGCAGTGAGCGGGTGACACGCCCATGCGACGGGCGGCCTCCAGAAAAATGGCCGGGTCGGGCTTGCCCGGCAGGCCTTCGTCACCGCCCACCGTGGTGAGGGGTGCTACAGGCATCTTGAGATGGGTGTAGGCAAAGGCCTGGTTTTGGCGGTCGCCCGCTGTGCCCACGCCCAATTTGAGGCCCCGACCCAGGGCCATTTTAAAAAATGCCTTGAAACCCGCCACTTCGGCAAAGATCGGCTGGAACAGCTCGCGGTACACGGTTTCTTTTTCGTGCACATGGGCCATGGCTAGCGCCTCGTCCATGTCCGCTTGTCCAAACAGATCGCGCATGCACTCCAGGCCGGTGCGGCCCGTGGTGCGGCGCATCAGGTCGTCAATGTCCACCTCCAAACCCTTGCGCCGGGCAAATTCCACCCAGCTGTGTTTGTGAGAGGGCATGGAGTCGATCATGGTGCCGTCCATGTCGAAGATCAGGGCTTGTACGGGCATTAAACGCCTTGCTTTAGTGAGGCTTCAATGAACTGGTCCAGGTCGCCGTCCAGCACTTTTTGAGTGGCCGAGGTTTCGTAGTTCGTGCGCAGGTCTTTGATACGGCTGTTGTCCAGCACGTAAGAGCGAATCTGGTGGCCCCAGCCGACGTCGGTTTTGGAGTCTTCCAGCTTTTGCTGCTCTTCTTTTTGCTTGCGCATCTCAAAGTCATACAGCTTGGAGCGCAGGCGCTTCCAGGCCACGTCGCGATTGCCGTGCTGGCTTCGTCCGTCTTGACACTGCACCACGATGCCGGTGGGCAAGTGGGTCAGTCGCACGGCGGAGTCGGTCTTGTTGATGTGCTGGCCGCCGGCGCCGCTGGCGCGGTAGGTGTCGGTACGCACGTCAGACGGGTTGATGTTGATCTCGATCGAATCATCAATCTCGGGGTAGACAAACACCGAGGCAAAGCTGGTGTGGCGTCCGCCAGAGGAGTCAAACGGGCTCTTGCGCACCAGGCGGTGCACACCGGTTTCGGTGCGCAACAGGCCAAAGGCGTACTCGCCCTCGACCTTGATGGTCGCGCCCTTGATACCGGCGGTGTCGCCTGCGGTTTCGTCTTCAATGACTACTTTGAAGCCTTTGCGCTCGGCGTAGCGCAGGTACTGGCGCAGCAGCATGCTGGCCCAGTCGCAGGCTTCGGTGCCGCCAGCGCCGGCTTGAATGTCCACAAAGGCATTCAGCGGGTCGGCCGGGTTATTGAACATGCGGCGGAATTCCAGCCCCTGGATGATGCCGGCCAGGCGTTCGGTGTCGGTCTCGA
Organism: Rhodoferax sp.; assembly: GCA_037968455.1. Taxonomy (GTDB): domain Bacteria; phylum Pseudomonadota; class Gammaproteobacteria; order Burkholderiales; family Burkholderiaceae_C; genus Rhodoferax. The sequence continues at coordinate 1,649 of JBBKVN010000149.1, read as the reverse complement.
TGGTGAGCAGGCCGGCTTCGTCGCCGTCTTCCTTGCTCATCTCATAGAGCTCGGTGTTGTCGGACAACTCGCGCTCCAGTTCATCGACCGTGACGACCACGTCGTCCAGCGCTTTCTTTTCGCGCCCCAGTTCCTGGGCGCGTTTGGGGTCGTTCCAGACCGCCGGGTCTTCCAGCGATGCGTTGACCGTCCTCAGTCGTTCGGCTTTGGCATCGTAGTCAAAGATACCTCCGCAAGTCCTTGGTGCGTTCGCTCAAGTCGGCCAATGTCGTGCCGATCTGATTGATGTGTTCGGTGTCCATGAGTGTTCCCTAAGGTGTATGTGGCGACGCGCAAAGTGCGCGGCCAATTGTTGGCCGCGCACAAAAAAAAGCATTTTCTCACGTGGATCGCGCGCGGGATCGGTCGACCGCCCGGCGGGTCAGGCACGGGCCAGAAAGCCCTCTATCAAGCGCGCCAATGCTTCCGGCTGATCGTGGTGCAGCATATGGCCTGCGCCATCGATCACGGCGGTTTCGATGTTGGGCACCGACTTGATGCGCTCATGGAATTCGTCCAGGGTGAATTTGCCCTGCCACCATTTGGTCAGCGAATCCTCGCTGGCTTCGACCATCAGGGTCGGCGCCGCGATGCGCTCGTACAGCGCAAGCGTTTCGGCCACCTGGTAGAGATTGGCGCTGGTGATCTTGTGCGCCGGGTCGCCCAGGATGTGCCAGCGGGCATTGCTGCCCGGCCGGGCCCAGTGCTGCGCGAGCCATTCGGCCTTGTCTTCTGAAAGGCGCGGGTTGGTCTTCATCAGGCGCCGCGCGACGCCCGAAGCGTCGTCGTACTCCTTGAGGCCCGACTCGCCGCGGTGCAGGCGTTTCAACTCGTCCATCCAGCGCGCATAGCGGCCGGGCGCCTGGTCCGGCCTGGTCGCCGCCAGACCGAAACCTTCGAGGTTCACGAGGCGTCGAATGCGCTCCGGCCGCACGCCCGCATACAGCATCACGACGTTGCCGCCCATGCTGTGGCCCACCAGATCGACCGGTTCAGCGCCCGCGTAATGGTCGAGCAGAAAGTCCAGATCCGCGAGATAGTCCGGCATCCAGTAGTTGTCGACCTCGGGGCCGGTGGTCAGGCCGTAGCCGCGCCAGTCCGGTGCGACGATGTGACGGTCCTGTTCCATCGCATCGACCATGAACTGGTAGGACGCGCCCACATCCATCCAGCCGTGGACCAGCACCAGCGGCGGCCGGCCGGTGGCGGCCTCGCCCCACACGTTGACGTGATATCGATGGTTGCGGATCGAAACGAACTCGCTGCGTGCTTTTTTCATGACTTGGTACATTGCTCGGATCATAAGGAGAGCAACCCATGTCCGAGCGCCCCGCACGAGACAGCGCCCTGGCTGCGCAAGCGGACCATCATGCGCGGATGCAGCGCGATTTCCGCTGGAGCGTGCCGCGCGATTTCAACATCGCCCAGCTGTGCTCGCGGCGCTGGGCGAGCGCGCCAAATGCTAGCAAACGCATAGCTGTCCAGGACCATTCGACTGGTGCATCAAGCGCTTCTCATACTTATTTTCAGCTTCAGGAGGCCGCCAATGCCCTGAGCAACGCGCTGGCGGCTCTGGGCGTCAGGCGCGGCGACCGCGAGGCGGGCGCTGG
>JBBKVN010000148.1:0-6575 GCA_037968455.1 Rhodoferax sp. | reverse complement strand
TCTTCATGAATACCTTGTATGCCTAATTGGGGGTTCTGCGCAAGCCCGCTATGCGGAGTGCGCTATATTTTTTGTAGTGATTTTTCAATTTGCAAGGCGATGTTCAGAACGGCGTCATCACACATGGCGCCAGCCCACACCATCAAGCCCACCGGCAATTCACCAGGCGCGTGACAAGGGAGCGAGATGGCACAACCATCCAGCATATTGATGGCGCTGGGATTGCGCAGCAGCATGCCATTGACGTGAAAGAAGGCATCGTCGCGCGCGTCACCCGGCGCCACGTCGGCCAGCAGCGGCGCCACGATGGGAACAGTAGGTGACAAAACGGCATCGAATCCATTCAGTGCCAAGCCCATGCGATGAATCCAGTCCGATCTGGCTTGTTGGATGTCAAGATAGTTGCATGCCGTCATCGCAGCCCCGCGTTGGATTCGGGCGGCGACCCGAGGGTCGTATAGGCCGGCGTGGTCGGCCATCAGGCGCCGATGCCATTGGTAGCTTTCGGCCGCAGGCAATCCTCCGTTGGCCTGAAGCGATGCCATATCGCCCAACTCGCTGAGTTGAATGAACTGAATATTTGCGCCGGCGTCGCTAAGAACACGCAGAGTACGCTCAAAGGCTTGAGCAACGGTTGCATCCATGTCATCCAGCATCCAATGGCTGGCGACCGCCAAGCGGTAGTTGGTCAAAGGCGCTGGGCTGCAAGTGACGCGGCGATGAGCCAAGATTTCGTGAGCCAAAACCGCATCGCACACCGACCGGGTCAGCGCACAAATGGTGTCCAACGAGGGGGACAGTGGAATGGCGCCGGTCGATGGCACCAGCCGGGCAGTGCTCTTGAATCCAACTATGCCATTGAGCGCGGCGGGAATTCGAATCGAACCGCCGGTGTCCGATCCCAGACCGATGAACGCGGCGCCAGTTGCCACAGATATGGCAGCGCCCGATGACGATCCGCCAGGGATGCGGGGCGATCCGGTAGAGGCGACGTTGGTTGGCGTGCCAAAGTGAGGGTTGATACCCACGCCTGAGAATGCAAATTCAGACATATTGGTGCGACCAATCAAGGTCGCGCCGGCCCGTCGCAACCTCGACACCGCAGCGCAGTCCTGCACGGCGACTGGCGCATTTTTCAGTACCAACGACCCAGCGCCAGTGCTTTGCCCAGCGACGTCAAACATATCTTTGATAGAAACGGCCAACCCCGCCAGTGGCGTATGAGCAACCCCGGGCGTGTTGGCGGCCTCTCTGGCTTGACGCCAACTCGGCGTCAAAAAGACCCGGTCGCAGCATGTGGACGAAGCGATGGAGATGGCTTTCTCGATTTCCGCTTTGGGACTGGATAGCCCAGCTTGAATCCGGCGGCGTGTATCAATGAGGTCGGGGAGCATGGGGTGGTGCCGGGGTGCTACAATTGTCGGGTTTTGCTGGGTGGCCTGATGGTTATCTGGTAGACAAACTAGCAAACCAGTTTCATCAAGGTGTTGCATTTCCCGGGAGATTTAAATTCTGGGACTGCAAAAACAAACTGGATTTTAGACCTAACCTTTGGAGTTATTTATGTCAGTAACCATGCGCGAAATGCTGGAAGCCGGTGTCCACTTCGGTCACCAAACTCGTTTCTGGAATCCCAAGATGGCCCCGTTCATCTTTGGTCATCGCAACAAAATTCACATCATCAACCTGGAAAAATCGCTGCCGATGTTCCAGGAAGCAGCCAAGTTTGTTCGCCAGTTGTCCGCCAAGCGTGGCACGGTGCTGATGGTTGGCACGAAGCGTCAGGCTCGTGAGACTGTGGCACTCGAGGCACAGCGCGCAGGTGTTCCTTTTGTGGACCAGCGTTGGTTGGGCGGCATGTTGACCAACTTCAAGACGGTCAAGACTTCCATCAAGCGCCTGAAAGACATGAAGATCCAGCAAGAAGCGGGTCTGGATGCCATGAGCAAAAAAGAGCAGTTGATGTTTGCTCGTGAATTGGCCAAGTTGGAGCGTGATATCGGTGGTATCCAGGATATGGCTGTGTTGCCTGACGCGATCTTCGTGATTGACGTTGGTTTCCACAAAATTGCCATTGCCGAAGCTAAAAAACTGGGCATTCCTTTGATCGCTGTGGTTGATACCAATCACTCCCCAGAAGGCATCGATTACGTCATTCCTGGAAATGATGACTCATCCAAAGCTGTGATCTTGTACGCACGCGGTATTGCTGACGCGATCATTGAAGGCCGTGCAAACGCGACCGATGACGTCGTTAAAGCCGTTGCCGCTGAAGGCGCTGACGAGTTTGTCGAAGTGGACGAAGCAGCAGCTTAATCTGTCTGCGACCCCAAAAAAGGGGGGCATTCATGCCCCCCTTTTTTAATCACATCTAAATTAACTGAATCAAGTACGGAGAATCAAAATGGCTGCAATTACCGCAAGCATGGTCGCTGAACTGCGTGGAAAAACCGACGCACCAATGATGGAGTGCAAGCGCGCTTTGACTGAAGCAGAGGGCGACATGGCCAAAGCGGAAGAGTTGTTGCGTGTCAAACTGGGTAGCAAGGCTGGCAAAGCTGCCGGTCGCATCACAGCCGAGGGTGTGGTCACTAGCTATATTGATGCTGGCGTTGGTGCATTGCTGGAAGTGAATTGCGAAACTGACTTCGTCACAAAAAACGACAGTTTCCTGGCTTTGGCCAATGCCGCAGCTGAGTTGATTGCCAAGCAGAATCCCGCTGATATGGATGCCTTGGGTGCGTTGACTTACACGCAAGATGGCTTTGGTCCGACGCTGGAAGATGTTCGCAAAGGTTTGATTGGCAAGATTGGCGAAAATATGAGCTTTCGCCGCTTCAAACGCTTCGCTGATGGCAGCAAGCTCGCAGCCTACTTGCACGGCACCCGCATTGGCGTCGTCGTTGAGTTTGAAGGTGACGAGACTGCGGCCAAGGATGTGGCGATGCACGTCGCAGCCATGAAACCAGTTGCCTTGTCCAGCGCCGATGTGCCTGCTGATTTGGTCGCCAAAGAGCGTTCAGTTGCCGCTGCAAAAGCTGCAGAAGACGCCTCTGTTGCGGTTGCTGCGGGCAAGCCTGTTCAGTCGGATGAGATTGTCGCCAAGCGCATTGAAGGCGGCGTTCAAAAGTACTTGAAAGAAGTCTCTCTGTTCAATCAGTCGTTTGTGAAAAACGACAAACAAACCGTTGAGCAAATGCTTAAAGCGGCTGGCACGACTGTCAAATCCTTCACTTTGTATGTGGTTGGCGAAGGCATTGAGAAGAAAGTGGATGACTTTGCTGCAGAAGTCGCCGCGCAAATCGCTGCTGCCAAACAAGCCTAACCTCAGTTAGCAGGCGGCGGACTCTTCCGCTGTTTCCGGGCTCAATATCCATTTGGATTGAGCCCGGCCAACTTTTTACTTCACCAAGCCAATCGATCAAGGAACACATCATGTCAATCGCCAAACCAGCCTACAAGCGCATTCTGCTCAAGCTGTCCGGCGAGGCTCTGATGGGGGACGACCAGTTTGGCATCAATCGCGACACGATTGTCCGAATCGTCAATGAAGTTGCCGACGTGACGCGGCTCGGTGTCGAGGTGGCGGTGGTGATTGGCGGGGGAAACATTTTTCGAGGGGTCGCCGGCGGCTCCGTGGGAATGGATCGGGCAACCGCTGACTACATGGGTATGTTGGCAACAGTCATGAATGCACTCGCACTTGGCGACGCCATGATCAAAGCTGGATTAACCGCCAGGGTGATGTCCGCCATTGCGATTGACCAGGTGGTAGAACCCTATGTTCGCCCCAAAGCCTTGCAGTATCTTGAAGAGGGCAAGGTGGTTATCTTCGCCGCCGGAACCGGCAACCCATTTTTTACAACCGATACTGCTGCAGCTTTGCGTGGCGCTGAAGTTGGCGCTCAAATTGTGTTGAAAGCCACCAAGGTGGATGGTGTTTACACCGCTGACCCTAAAAAGGATCCGCAGGCAACGCGGTACAGCAAAATCTCCTTTGATGAGGCGATTTCCCAGAATTTGGGCATCATGGATGCCACAGCATTTGCGCTGTGTCGTGACCAGAAATTACCAGTCAAAGTGTTTTCCATTTTTAAGCACGGTGCCTTGGCACGTGTTGTCATGGGTGAGGATGAGGGCACTTTGGTCTACGCTTGACCGTGTCAAAATCGCCTGTGTGGGTTGCACAATTGATCAGTTGAGTGAGGAGAATAGTATGCCGATAGCCGAGATAAAAGTTACCGTTGAAACGAAGATGGATCAATCCATCGCTGCATTTAAGAATAACCTGACAAAGATTCGCACCGGGCGGGCCAATCCCGCATTGCTGGATACGGTGCAGGTTGACTATTACGGTTCACTGGTGCCCATCAGCCAGGTGGCCAATGTTTCTCTGCTGGACTCCAGGACAGTCAGTGTTCAGCCTTGGGAAAAGGGCATGGGCGTCAAGATTGAGAAAGCCATCCGCGAAAGTGATCTGGGTCTCAATCCCTCGTCAATGGGGGACTTGATTCGTGTTCCGATGCCAGCAATGTCTGAGGAGCGTCGTAAAGAATTGACCAAGTTGGTTCGCAATGAAGGCGAGAACGCGAAGATCGCTGTTCGAAATTTACGCCGCGATGCGAATGACGCTGTCAAAAAGGCCGTCAAAGATAAGTTAGCCTCTGAAGACGACCAAAAGCGCTCAGAATCGGACATTCAAAAGGTCACAGATCGGCATATTGTCGAGATAGATCACTTGGTTGCGTCCAAAGAGCAGGACATTATGGCGGTCTGAGGCTGAAAGAGCGGCCTGCTCGATTTGGCCAGGTTCGCGAAGACTTGGTTTGATTCGGCGGGCATCCTTTTGGTTTTCTCAGCTTGTATCGAGTCATGAGTCATATTCCAAATCACATTGCCATTGTGATGGACGGCAATGGACGCTGGGCGTCCAAGCGCTTTCTGCCGCGTATTGCTGGGCACAAGCAGGGGGTCGATTCGCTTCGCCGGTGCGTCAAAGCTTGTGCCAATCGCGGCGTCACAGTGCTAACTGTTTTTGCATTCTCATCCGAAAACTGGAATCGACCTGTCGAAGAAGTCTCGGGCCTGATGGATCTCTTCGCGATGGCATTGACCCGCGAAGTTCCCAGTTTGAAGGCCGATGGAGTTCAAATTCATTTCATTGGTGAACGCAAGGCGCTGTCGCCCAAGGTTTCAGCCGGCATTGCGCTCGCTGAGATTGAGACCGCCCAGAACTCTCGCTTGGTTCTCAATATTTGTTTCAACTACGGTGGGCGCTGGGATATCGTCCAAGCCGCCGCCAAGTTGGCTGCACAAGGGCAGGCCGTCACTGAGTCTTCATTGGGCTCAGCGATGGCTCTAGCCCATGTTCCGGATCCGGATCTCGTCATTCGCACAGGCGCTGAGCAGCGCATCAGCAATTTTCTGCTTTGGCAGTCTGCCTATTCTGAATTTGTTTTCAGCGAAAAGCTATGGCCTGAGTTTGATGAAAGCGCGCTGGACCACGCGATTGCTGAGTTTTCCAGTCGAGAGAGACGTTTTGGTCAAACCTCGGGGCAATTGCAGGCAAAGAAGTCCTCCTCGATCCCTAACTGAGAATTCAGAATGCTAAAGCAACGCGTTATTACCGCACTGGTGCTTTTGGCGCTTCTTGCCCCAACTTTTTTTATAGAGGACACACGCCCTTTTTGCGCGATGGCCTTATTGTTTATTGCCGCGGGCGCTTGGGAGTGGGCGAGGTTGAATGGGTATGGCCAGGGCGTTTCACTTGCCGTCGCTGGGGTATTGCTTCTGGCTTGTTCCCTGCTATGGCAGTTTGGCGCCTTGAGTCAACAACTCCCTTCGCTTTGGATAATGGCTGGCGGCAGTTGGGTGTTGATTGCTGCCCTTATGCTGCGGGGCGGCGTGAAGGCATGGGGCCATCACCCCAAGGCAATGCGCTTGTGCGGTGGTGGGTTTCTACTATGTTTGGCATGGTTGGCCGTAGCTCAAGCTCGAGTAATTGGGGTCAATTTTCTGTTGTCTATTTTGGTTCTGGTGTGGGTTGCAGACATCTTTGCCTATTTCACGGGAAAAGTGTTTGGCGGACGCTTTATTGGACGGAAGCTCGCTCCTGGTATCAGTCCCGGAAAAAGTTGGGAGGGGGCCTTAGGTGGAATGGTCGGAGTGGTTGTGCTTGCTTTTGTCTGGCGTTGGGCTGATGGCCAATGGAGTGCCTCCGTACCGAGTCTCTATAGCCATTTGGGCAACAAAGGCTGGTGGTTGTTGCTCATTGCGTCAGTATTCATGTCGATCATGAGCGTTGCTGGTGACTTGATTGAGTCATTGGTGAAAAGAAGTGCCGGTGTCAAAGACAGCAGTGGCTTATTGCCTGGGCATGGCGGCGTGCTGGACCGAGTGGATGCATTGCTTCCGACATTGCCATTGGCCATGATGCTCTATTCTTTGTAAAGGTTGGGATGAGTGATTTTTTCGGCTCTGTCAAACAGCGCGTCGCAATACTGGGGTCAACCGGTTCAATAGGCGTCAGCACTCTGGCGGTCATTGGAAACCATAAAGATCGCTTTGAGGTTTTT
>JBBKVN010000147.1:0-2648 GCA_037968455.1 Rhodoferax sp. | reverse complement strand
AGACCACCGGGTTCTGACGCGGGAATGAGCTTGTCTGCGCGTTGCAGGTTCATGATCTCAACGTCGTAGTGTCTGACTTGGGCTTCCAGCGCGGCGGCAAACTTGGGACCATCGGTCTCCAGCACGGAGATGTAGTTCTCGATGGCCATGGTGTCGTTGGTCTGGCCACCAAAGCGCTCGGCAGCCACCCCGGTGCGAATGCCTTTGCGTGCCGCGTAGACGGCGGCGGCGGCGCCAGCAGGCCCACCACCGACGATCAAGACTTCATACGGTGCCTTGGCGGTCAGTTTTTCGGCATCCCGATGGGCAGCCCCGGTGTCGAGCTTGGCCACAATTTCTTCCACCAGCATGCGGCCGTTGCCAAACAACGCGCCATTCAGGTAGATGCTGGGGACCGCCATGATTTCACGGGAGGTGACTTCGTCCTGAAACGCGCCGCCCTCGATCACGGTGGTCTTCACCTTGGGGTTGAAGATCGCCATCAGGCTCAGGGCTTGGACCACGTCCGGGCAATTGTGGCAACTCAGAGACATGTAGACCTCAAAGTTGAAGTCGCCGTCCAGACCCTTGATGGCCTCAATCACCTCGGGCTCCACCTTGGGCGGGTGGCCGCCACTCCACAACAGGGCCAGTACCAGCGAGGTGAATTCATGGCCTAGGGGCAGGCCAGCAAAGCGCAGGCTGGTGTCAGTGCCAGCGCGCTTGAGACTAAATGAGGGCTTGCGAGCGTCCTGACCGTCGTAGGCGACGGAGATTTTGTCGCTGCGCAGGCTTTGAATGGTTTGCAACAGGTCGCGCATTTCCGCCGAGTTGCTGTCCGCACCGAGGGACGCCACGATCTCGATCGGTAGCGCCACGCGTTCCAGGTAAGCGGCGAGTTGGGCTTTGAGTGTGTCGTCGAGCATGGTGATTCCTCTTCTTACTATCAACTTGATAGCTGGTTGCGCAGTCTTTACGGGCGCCACAGCCATATTTTGGGTACAAAAAAGCCGGACACCCCTGCGCACATGCACAAGGACACTGTCCGGCGGCCTGCGTGGCGACCTGTTTCCCGCAAGGGAAACGCTGCCACCTCAGGGACCAGTCGCTGCACGCAGTGGGCGGCCTTGGAGGCCGGCCCTTTAGATCTTGCCGACCAAGTCCAGTGAAGGCGTGATGGTTTTGGCGCCATCGTTCCACTTGGCAGGGCAGACTTCACCGGGGTGAGCGGCCACGTACTGGGCAGCCTTGAGCTTGCGCAGGGTTTCCTTGACATCGCGGGCGATGGCGTTGTCATGGACTTCCATGGTCACGATCTTGCCTTCGGGGTTGATGATGAAGGTGCCGCGCAGTGCCAGACCTTCTTCTTCGATGTGAACGTCAAAACCACGGGTCAAGCGGTGAGTTGGGTCACCGATCAATGGGAACTTGGCCTTGCCGACAGCAGGCGAGGTCTCGTGCCACACTTTGTGCGAGAAATGGGTGTCGGTGGTGACGATGTAGACCTCAGCACCGGCTTTCTGGAATTCTGCGTAGTTGTCAGCTGCGTCTTCCACTTCAGTGGGGCAGTTGAAGGTGAACGCTGCGGGCATGAAAATGAACACGTTCCACTTGCCTTTGAGGCTTTCGTTGGAAACAGTGATGAATTTGCCGTTTTGAAACGCGTCGTTTTTGAATTCGATCACTTCAGTGTTAATCAGAGACATTTGTTTTATTCCTATGGGTTGATGATGTTCGATTGAAAGAACGCATTGATCATATTGCACTGCAGCATGCCCATGGGTTGATTCGCTCAATAGCCTTTATTTGGATTTTCTATCTCTGCCCCTCAAACCCTGTCACCTGCGTTCTCGACAGCACCGGCGTGACATGCGTCAATGTCGCTTGATTTCAAGTTCATCCTAAAAGGCTGCCGTGACCGAAACCGAGACCACCCACCATCGCATTTGTCCCCTGTGTGAAGCCTGTTGCGGGCTGGAAATCAAGGTGGATGCGGGCAAAGTCATCAGCATCAGGGGCCATGCCCAAGATGTTTTCAGTGCCGGCTATATCTGCCCCAAAGGGGTGGCCCTGAAAGACCTGCACGAAGACCCCGACCGCTTGCGCACCCCCTTGATCAAGCGCAACGGCGTGCACGAACCGGCCACTTGGGATGAAGCGTTTGCGGAGATTGAACGCCGCCTGCCGCCGCTCTTGGCCGCGCACGGGCGCGACGCCACCGCGGTGGTGGTGGGCAACCCGTCCGCCCACAAGATTGGTTTGCTCACCTATTTCGGCAAGCTGGCGCGGGCCTTGGGCACGCGCAACGTGTTTTCAGCCTCCACACTGGACCAAATGCCCAAGCAATTGGCCAGCGGCCTGATGTTTGGGCACTGGCTGTCTGTAGCGCTGCCGGATATTGCCCGCACGGACTTGTTGCTGGTGATTGGTGCCAACCCCATGGCCAGCAACGGCAGCATGTGGACGGTGCCCGATTTCAAGGGCAAAGCCAAAGCGCTGCAAGCGCGCGGCGGCCAGTTGATCGTGATTGACCCGCGCCGCACGGAAACCGCCGCGCTGGCCGACACCCACCACTTCATTCGCCCCGGCGCTGACGTGTTCTTGCTGGCGGCCATGGTGCACACCTTGTTTGCGGAAGACCGCATCACGCTGGGCACGGTCAGCGAATG
>JBBKVN010000146.1:0-3610 GCA_037968455.1 Rhodoferax sp. | reverse complement strand
AACACCGTCTTCCGCTCCGATCAATTGGTAGGCACCGGCGTGGTCAACCCGCAAGGCGAAGACCTTGGCAGCGTGGACGATATCGTGATGAGCCCGCAGACAGGCAAGATCGGCTACTTGGTGATCGGCCGCGGAGGGCTATTCGGAATGAATGAGGAATACGTCCCGGTGCCTTGGGAAGACTTCAAGGCGACCACGGGAACCAACCTGCTGGTGCTGGATACGTCCAAGAGCAACATGGACGCTGCTCCGCGTATGAAGGAAGACCAGTTCTCCCCGCGTGGCGACTTCGGCCAGCAGAGTCAAAAGATAGATACCTACTGGAAAGCGCACCTGTCGAAGTGAACTCGGTGGTGATTCTGTGATGTGGTCGAGTAAGCGCACAAACCAACCCGTTGCGTACAACATAGCGAGTTTGTCAATGGTTATACAAAAGCCCCCGCGGCTGATGCGTCTGCCTTGCGCCGTGGCTCGACTTGGAGTGTCCTTTGAAAAACATAGCGATTGAGCACACCCAGTTTGCCTACTACACAGACTTTGGGGTGTATCTGCTGGCGGTACTGCTACTGCCTGGCCTGCTGATTAACTACATGCCATCGTCACTGCACGGAGAGCTTGCTCTGGCAGGGGTGGCGGGCCTGGTGATGTGGAGCCTGATCGAATACGCCATGCACCGGTTTGTGTTTCATGGCGTCGAGCCTTTTCAGAGCCTGCATGCCGAGCATCACCGCCGGCCACTGGCTTTGATTGCTACGCCTACGCTTGTCAGTGTGAGCCTGATCGTGGTGTTGGTATGGCTGCCCGCGATCTCGTTGGCGGGGTTCTGGCTCGGGAGTGGCACCACTCTGGGCGTGACCATTGGCTATTTTGTTTATGGTGTGCTTCACCACGGCGTGCATCACTGGCGCGCAAAGGGCACCTGGATGCGGCAATGCAAACGTCAGCACGCGATTCATCACCATAACCCGCGAGTCAACTTCGGTGTCACCATGCTGTGGTGGGACCGTGTTTTTGGCAGCAGCAAAAGTCGCATTGACAATCTGTGGTAACGCACGGTGATTACAAAAATGACCGCGTATAACCCTTCTGAGACCTAGCTATATCAATGGGTAGACCTCGAACCCACTCTGCTTCATGAAGAGTGGGTTTTTTATTGACTGTAAAAAAGGCCTGCCGCGTGATTGCGGCAGGCCTTTTGCAATGAAGCTCCGAGAGCAGGACTTAGAAAGTTTTTCCCTGTGTCACGGTTTCACGCGTGATTCGCCAGGCGCCGTTGACAAACTCAAATGACAGTGTCTTTTGGACCACATCTTGGTAGTCCGCTGAACCATATTCTTGCGTAAACATGACTTCTGCCGTTTTGTTGTCGCAGTTGGTTGGTCGAACGTCTTTCAGGTTGGCAGTCAGGTTGCCTTGCTTGTCCAAGCGCTTCTTGCGAAATGCCTCCCAAGCCGGCCGGCTCATGCCTAATGCCGGCACAAAAGAGTCACTGTAGGCCCGCAGGTACGCTGGGCTGTCCTTGCGGTTCCAGGCGCCAACCCAGTCGTCCACCGCCGCTGTGAGCTTTTGGCAATTATCTGGGGCGCGTGCGGCTGGCACGGGAGCAATTGCAATGGCTGGCATTGGCGCAATCTTGGGAAGTGCCGGCTTCTCGAGGGTAACGATTGCTGGCATCTCTGTGCTGCACCGCATCAGGCCATCGTCTTCCGCGTGGCCATTGGTCTCGGGTGGTGCGCTATCCGCCAGCGGGCGCAGTTCCATTGCACCAAGCAACGTGCCTGATGCGCTCAGCACACGAAACTTGGCTAGTCGCAAATCATGTTCCGCGTTGGTTAATGCTCTGCGGGCCTGATAGAGCTCATTTTCAGTGTCAAGCAAGTCAAGCAGTGAGCGTTGACCGATGTCGAACTGTTGGCGGTAGGCTTCGCGGGCCTTTGATGTTGATAGCTCGTGTTGTCCCAGGAAAATCAATTGCTGTGTCAGGCGCCCCACATCGTTATAGGCAATCTGCGCCGTTTGGCGCACATCACGACAGGCCTTGTCGCGCAAGTCGTAGGCAGCGTTCAGTTTGGCGACATATTGGTTTACCCGCGCAGTGTCAGCACCTCCGCTATAGAGGTTGTAATTCAAAACCAGTTGAATGGCGCTGTCGCGGTAGTTGCCTGTGATGCCGCTGCGATTGTTCTCGACGCTTTGGCTGGCCCGCAGTTCCAATTTGGGCGAGAGCGCGGAACGACGCAAGTCCGCGTCAGCGCGGTAGGCCCGAATGGTTGAAACCGCACCCAAGAACTCCGGGTTGGTTGAAATGGCGTCAGCGAGCAAGTTTGCGCGAGTGGGCAGAAATTTGTCAACCGATGGAGACGGGGGTAAATTTTCAGCGGGCATCGCACCGGTTAATCGCTGGTACCGCGCCGTGACATCGTGCAAGTTGCTGGCTTCCGTCAACCAATTGGACTCAGCCAACGCCAGTCGACCGGAGGCTTGCTCCAGGTCAACGCGCCGGCCGACACCGGCCGTGACGCGGCTTTCTATTTTTTGGTGGACATCAGCATGGGTGGCATAGTTGTCCTTGGCCAAAACCAGTGACTCCCGGTAGCGTTGAACGTCCAAGTACGCGCGGGCGGTTTCTTCTGCGATGGCATCGGAGGAGGCCAGCAGGTCGTAATACGCCACCAGACGGTTGTGGCCGAGGCGACGCACGTCGTTGTTGGTCGCGTTGCCGTCAAATAGGGTTTGACGCAATTGAATCGTGGCCGAAGAGCCGTTGTAGGACGAAGATGCGCTTGGTGTCGAGTAGCGTTCTGGCCCGACGGCGGCCTCGATGTCAACACGAGGACGCCAGCCGCCTTTGGCGACTTCCTGCTCGCTTCGGCTTGCTTCGAGATTTTGAAACTTTAGCTTGATCTCCGGGTTCTGCAGAACGGCGCGCTCAATCGCTTCTTTAAGGTTGGCTGGTGTTTGCGCGCAGGCGCTCCCTATCGTGAAGCCGATTACGGAGAATGCAAGTAGATATGGCTTTAAGATCATGGTCTGTCGTCTCGATTATTTGCTTTGGCGCCAAATACAAAGGCGTCGCCCGACGCACGCGGCCAGCCAATTGAATGAACCTTGCAAGTATAAAAGCGTGAAAATAGGTAACAAATTGAAACATCGGGAATATTTCACGATTCACATGTTTGATTTAAGCTAATGAAACCACTTTAAAGTCAGCTTGAGCACTCGACACCATCAGCATTGGCCGCACCTCAAGTGGTTGAGAAACTGGGGCTGCGCTTGGTTGTTTGGTGCTGTCAGTGCGCTGCTTTTTGCTTCGGGCTCATTTTCAGCCCCCAATTTTGACCGCATTCTGGAGTTGGTGACGCAACGTGGGGGCGCTCCAGCCGCCCAACGCTTTCAGAGTTGGCGCAGCCTTGTGTCTTCAGGCAATGAGGGTACAGAGCTGGAGCGTCTGGCCAGGGTCAACGATTTTTTTAACCGGCAAATTGTTTTTGACGATGACATGGCCATTTGGAACCAAGCGGACTACTGGGCGACACCCTCGGAAACGCTCGGTCAGGGGCGAGGGGACTGCGAAGACTTCGTCATTGCCAAGTACTTTACGTTGCGCCAG
>JBBKVN010000145.1:0-6127 GCA_037968455.1 Rhodoferax sp. | reverse complement strand
TTCGGCGCTCTATGGCTTTGGCGACAGCCTGTCTGATGTCGGCAACGACCTCATCATCACCACGGCCGCCTACGGCGGTACCCCGCCGCAGGTCCCCGACCCAAGCATTTACACAGGCGAGGGGGTCACCGGCCGGTTTACAAATGGGGCGAGTTATTTGGATGGCCTGGCCAGTTCTCTTGGCTTGGGTCCGCTTGCCCCGTCATTGGCTGGCGGTACCGTCTACGCCTATGGCGGCGCTCGCACAACCTATGAAGGTGTTGGCTTGCCGGCCTTTGCGAGTTTTGACAAGCAAATTGCGGCCTATAGTGCTAACTTGGCGTCAGCCGGTACCACCGCGGATGCCAACGCCTTGTATGTGTTGTGGATTGGCGCCAACGACATGGCTGATGCCATCGGTGCAGCTGCTGTTTCTGCAGCCTCAGGAGTTGGTAGTCCGGTTGGCATTGTTGGTGCCGCCATCAGCAATGCGATGACCAGTGTGGGCAACGCGATTGCCCAATTGGCGAGCCTCGGAGCCCAGCACTTCCTCATTCCCAATCTGCCCGACTTGTCTTTGACGCCTCTGATCAACGTCAACAACAGTCCTCTGTTGGACCAACTGGCGCAATTCGCAAGCATTGGCTTCAACCAGAACCTGGCCGCGACCTTGGATCTTGGTATTTTCTCGGCACTGGACATTCGCGAATTGGACATCTATGCCTTGCTAAATGATGTCGTGACGGGCTCGCCTGGCAACGGATTCACCAACGTGGCGGACTCCTGTTACACCGGTGAAGTGGATGGATCGCCACGACCCGGTGGTGCAACTCCGACCATCTGCAATGATCCCACTAACTATGTATTTTGGGACTACGAGCACCCCACCGCCGCGGTGCATGCCATTTTGGCTGAGCGGGCCTATGTGGCTGTCATCCCAGAGCCACCCGCTATGTGGTTGCTGGTCTTCACTTTGGCCGGCCTGACCACCTTCGTACGTCGCCGGCAGGTCGGCTCATTGACGCAAGGGCAAGGGCAAGCACAAGCGTGAGGTAAGTCAATCCGAATGCGGGGGCAAGGTCGGGCTCCTGAGCCCGGTCAGACACTTTTCATGCAAGATTCGTCAAGAGACATGGTTCACCGCATCTGGCGGACTAATACCTATTGATCCGGCACGATTTATTCATGAAGCGGCGTAAGCCACTTTGGGGTCGCCAAAGTACTTCTTCACCCGCTCCGGGGTTTTCTCCAGCATCGTCATGTGCTCAGTCGCAGCAGCCCTGAGTTTTACCTTCGTTCGCACCGGCACCTTGGAGGTGATTGCGTGCTTGAGGTCCGAATTCAGCCGCTCCTCAGGATTGAGCTCAGGGCTGTAGCTGGGCAGATAGAACAACGCAATCTTCTCCGCGTTGGCCAACGCCCATGCCTTCACAGGTTTGCTGTGATGAACCCTCAAGTTGTCCAGTATCAGGAACACTTTTTTCTCTGTGTCCTTGATTAAAGCCTGCAAAAACTCGATCAGCTTGTCCGAGTTGAACGACTCATCAATGATCATCCAGCGCGTCTTTCCCTGATTGGTCACCGTCGCAATCATCGACAGCTTGTGGCGCGTACCGCCCACCGCAAACGTCACAGGTGTTTTGCCCACAGGCGCGTAGCTTCTGCCCCTGACATCGGTGTTGACCAGTGCGGCCTCATCGCCCCAATGAATCTCACCGCCCTGCGCCTTGGCTTGGGCCTCAATGGCCGGGTACGGCTCGTCCAGCCACGCTTTGACGGCTTCAGGGCGCTGTTCGTAAGCTTTTTTGATCGGTTTTTGCGGCGTGAAACCCAACGCGCCAAGTAGTTGCCCATTGCACGAATCGAGAGCTTGATGCCCAAGCTCAGCTCAATGTGCTGGCGCACTGCGGGCCTGCTCCATAAAGCGAAGTCCATCTTGAGTTGCTCGGGCCGCTTATCGCAGATGGTCTGGTGGATGGCCTGCTCTTGCTGTGCGCTCAGGCTGCGTCCGCTGCCTGGCTTTTTGCCTCGAACGCCGGGTTTGAGTTGGCCAGCACCTCCCACGCTGTGCAGGCGTATGGCGGTATTGACCGCGGTCCAACTCAAGCCTGTTTGCTCCACGATCTGCATCACACCCACACCCTTTCGGAGCATGCGTCTGACTTGCTTTCGGCGTTCGTGCAGTACTTCTCTCGACTGCTTGCGGGCATCTTCTTTTTGCATGAACTGTTAAGTCCGCCAATTCTCAAAAGTTCATTTGTAAATCGTGCCGAGTCTATAACTTGTACTCAAGTTAAGTCGTAACTAAAGTGCACATGCCCGTTCAGGCTGGATCCGAAGCGGTGGATGAAAGCGACTGCGCCGATGTGAAGGGCTGCCTTGTCCACATGGGCCGCCCCAGGGCTGTGGGTTCGCAGAGTTTGGGCAATTACCTTCAGGAAGATGCGCAGCACCATGTTGAGCACCGCCCCATCACGCTGCATAAAGTAGCGCAGCCGCTTCGGGACGGAGAGGACCCACTGGCGCACCGGCAACCGGGGGAAAACGTGATCTGTCAGGTGTGCCGCCATCTCCACCATGCGCCGCGTGTTGCACGAGGGGCAGACGCCCCGGCCTTTGCAGGAATAGGCCACGAAGTAGTCGTGCCCGCAGTGATCACTACCCAGGCGCGGGCAAAGATGCCGCATTCCAGATACTTGCGAAACGCCTTACGCACATAGGGCTTTGGCGTGTGGTGGTCGCCCTGGCCGTCGAACTGGTAAGCGCTGGCCAACTCAAACCAGGTCTCAAATTGCTCGGCAATCGTTTGGCACGGCAGAGTCCGCTCGGGGTGGCTCGGGTTGTAGCGCTTGGGCGTTGCACCCGCTTGCCCGCCCGCGTGTGAATGCGAGTGCGTTGGGCGTGCGGTAGCGGGCACGGGGCAATGCCAGCTTGGGCTGGGTGCCTTGTGATTTTGGGTTTATATACAGCACCATCAGGTTTTAACTTCGCCCTGCGCAGTGGCCATTCACTCCTGAACTGATAGCGTTTAACGCCTATTTCACGAGGGCTGGACGCTGATTTGTCTATTACGGGCGGACATCCACGGAGCGCCGCCCCTCAAAGTCGCCGTATTCCCATTCCGTCAAATCGGGCTCGACCTCGCTCGCCATTCCGAGGCGGGCAAGATCACAGGTCTGCTGGGCCCGCAGGTGCGGGCTGACCAGCACGCGCGCGATGCCCATTGACTGGAGCCGCAGAGCAAGGCCCCGCGACTGATGTTCTCCGTGGGGGGTTAGACGCCGCCATTCCGGCCGTCTCCATCGCGGCAACATCCGCCGTCGTCAGGGCCGCTACCTGGTCGGTTCTGAGCGCCACCACCTGGTCGGTCGTCAACGCCGCCATTCCGGCTGTGGTCATTGACGACACCGGCAATGGCAATCCACTGCAAACGAGTTTTGCTTTTACCGTGCCCCAAACGAGTCCGTCCGTCTGCAAGCGCACATACAGGTCGGTAAAGCTGGGCGTAGCATGACCTGCACGAAGGACAACCATGTCAGATATATCAAATCCCAGCGACCCAGCGCCAGCCCCAACGCACTGGTGGCTTGCCCTCAAAAAGGCGCCCAGCCGGTTCCAGGACTGGTTCGTGATCCAGTCGGTGCCCATCAAGCTCACCGTGCTGGCCCTGGCCGTGCTGATCCCGGCCACCGGCATCTATTCGTTCACGCTGCTGCAAAAGCAGGCCGCCCTGGATGAGCAGGTCAAGGCCATGGCCGTGGCGGGTGGCCCGGCTGGCGTGGGTGAAGGGGTTTGGGCGTTCAACGAGACGCTGCCCGTGGTGCTGGGCACCGGCTCGGTGCTGCGTTTTCTGGACGCCAACCCCGTGGAGCGCATCACGGTGGTCTATGAGCCCTTGCTGTGGAACGTGTCAAGGCGCATTGTCCTTATTGAATCGCAGGGTAAGCAGCACGCCTACTACCCGAGCGATATAGAGACCCAGATCTTTGCGGACAAGGCTGTCGCCGCACCGTGGGGTGACAAACTGGCCTTTGTTCCGCGGGCTGAACTCACGCCCAGCAGCCATGCACTGTTTGAGCGCCTGGACCAGCGCTTTGCAAGTGCCCGCCCACAGTCCGAGAAGGATGGCTGGAAGGCCGGCGTCAGCGGCGCCTTGTCCGTTACGCTGACACTGGGTGTGCTGGGCTTTTTGTTTTTCCAGCTCAAGGGCCAGCGCAAGTCGCTCAAGTTCATTGAGCCGGCGCAGGTGAACGGCTCCCTCGACGACCTAGTGGGCATGGACGACATCAAGGCCGAAGTGGCGCAAATCAAAGACCAGTACCAGCGCCGTGCCGAGTATGCCGAATACGGCATCAGCAAGCCCTTTAATGTGATGTTCAGCGGCCCGGCCGGCACCGGCAAGACCAAACTGGCCAGCTACCTGGCCAAGGAGTTGCGTCTGCCCATCCTGTTTCACTCCGCAGCCAACCTGGAAACCGGCTTTGTGGCGGGCGGCGCAAACACGCTGGGCCGCATCGTGGCGATGGCCCAGCGACGCAAGCGCTGCATCGTCTTCCTGGACGAGGCGCAAGACCTGTTTATGAAACGCGGGGGGCGGCGTAAGTTCGACGACGACACCGCCAACACCTTGCTGTCGGTGCTGGACGGCGTGCGCAGCAAGAACGACGCTGAGATCATCTGGATTGTGGCCAGCAACTTCAACAGCGAAACCATGCAGATGGACGAGGCCATGCTGCGGCGCTTTCAGATGAAGGTGGACTTTCGCATGCCCAATGGGGAAGAGCGCCTGGCCATCATCGGCCACTACCTGCGACAGCGTGCCGATAAAGTGCTGCCCAACCTGGACCTGCACCATGTGGTGGACGTCACCGAGGGCCGCAGCCCGGCCGACCTGGAAACCATCGTCAACCAGGCCGGCATCACGGCCGTGCAGGCGGGGCAGATGATAGGCGCCGATACCCTGATGCAAGCGGCCGAGCGGGTGCTGGTAGGCAACGTCAACATCCACACCACCCAGGAGCGTGAGCGCGACCGGCGCATCATTGCCGTGCATGAATGGGGCCACTTTCTGGTGGACCTGGAGCACGAACGCCGGCAGCCCGACAGCAATTGGGCGCAAATACTGGCCACAATGAAGACCATCAAAATTTCGCTCAAGGCCAATCCGCGCACCAACGCCCTGGGCTTCGTCTTTCACAAGCAGGGGGCCAACCTGCTCAAGACCAAGAACGACATCGAACACGACGTGCGCGTGCTACTGGGCGGCATGGCCAACGAAGAACTGTTCTTTGGCGAGGAAGGCACCACCAACGGCGCGCACAACGACATCACCCGGGTAACGAAGTTGTTGCACCACGCGGTGGGCGAAATGGGCATGTACCGCAAAACCCGCCTGAACTTCGGCGCGCTCAACCGCGACAGCGACGGCGGTGGTCGCCAGGTAGATGAGGAAACGCGCGCCATCATGGAAGCCCAAAGCGAGCGCCTGTACCTGGAGACCAAGGCCGTGCTGGCCAAGCTCAAACCCTTGACCGAGCATCTGGTCGGCAAGCTCCTGGAGACCAGCGACATGAGCCTGAGTGAGGCTTTGGTCGAGATTCGCAGCTTTGAGGCGCAAATAGACCACTAGCGCACGTTGGTATAGCGCAGGTAGCTATCCAATTTATAGCAAAAGTGCGGCCCTCGGGGTGGCTGGGGTGGAATAGTCGGCTATGGCTTGGTACAGCAGAGTCCACTCGGGGTGGCGCGGGTTGTAGAGCTTGGGCTTTGCACCCGCTTGCCCGCCCGCATGTGAATGCGAGTGCGTTGGGCGTGCGGAGGCGGGCACGGGGCAATGCCAGTTTGGGCTGGGGGCCTTGTGATTTTGGGTTTGTATACAGAACTACCAGGTTTTGACTTCGCCGTTCGCAGTCGCCATTCAATCCTGAAATGATAGCGCTTAACGCTTATTTCACGAGGACTGGACCCTGATTTGTCTATTACGGGCGGACATCCACGGAGCCCCGCCCCTCGAAGTCGCCGTAATCCCATTCCGTCAGATCGGCTCGACCTCGCTCGCCTTTCCGAGGCGGGCAAGATTACAGGTCTGCGGGGCCCGCAGGTGCGGGCTGACCAGCACGCGCGCGATGCCCATTGACTGGAGCCGCAG
>JBBKVN010000144.1:0-4938 GCA_037968455.1 Rhodoferax sp. | reverse complement strand
GCGGTCAGCACAATGGGCCTGGCTCGACGCACGGTGGACTCCACAATCGCATCCCATGCAGGCACGCCATTGCTGCGATCGGTCTCAATTTGATCAATCAAGATGACCGAATTGCGTTGGATCATGCCCATGAGCGCGATGACGCCTAGCAACGCCACGAAACCGAAGGGGCGATCCAGCACGAGCAACGCGCCAGCTACCCCAGCGATCCCCATGGGGCCCGTCAAGAAGACCAGCATGGCACGGCTGAAGCTGTGCAGTTGCAACATCAGCAAGGTAAACGTGATGAAAAGCATGATGGGCACGCCGGCGGCGATCGATGCTGAGCCCTTGGAGCTTTCCTCCACAGCGCCAGCTACCTCAATGCGGTAGCCCGCGTGCCCCTCGGTGATCCACTTCACTTCGATGGCTTTGAGCGCGGGAAGCAGCTCTTTGCTGACGGTGGCGCCCTGCAAGCCCTCCACGATGTCACTTTGCACCGTGATCGCGTAATTGCGGTTCTCGCGCCACATCACGCCCGGCTCCCAGGTAAACACGGGTTTGGCGATTTGCATCAAAGGAATCGACCGGCCTGACGCAGTGGGGAGGTTGGCATTGCCCAAATCGCTGATCGCGTCGCGCTCGTCCAAGGGTTGGCGAAGCACGATGTCGATCAACTTGTCACCATCACGGAACTGCCCCACCGTTGCGCCTGACAACATGGTGCGTGCGGCCTGCGCAATGGATTGACTGGACACGCCCAGTGCACGGGCCTTGGCCTGATCAACCTCCAGGCGGATGACTTTGACGGACTCGTTCCAGTTGTCATTGACCCCACGCGTGTTCGGGCTGGCCCGCATGGCAACCTTGACTTCGTCGGCGCGCTCACGCAACTGAATTGGGTCTGGCCCCACCACCCGGAACTGCACCGGGTAGGGAACAGGCGGGCCGTTGGGCAGCAACTTGACCCGGCCACGCACCTCCGGAAACTCGGCGGCCAAGACAGCGGGCAAACTCTGACGCAGCGATTCACGTCGTTTCAGGCTGTTGGGCACCACAATCATTTGTGACACATTGGCTTGTGGGAAGGTCTGATCCATGGGCAGATAAAAGCGCGGCACGCCGGAACCAACCCAGGTACTGACCGAATCCACGCCCTCGATCTGCTGCAATCGCTGCTCCACCCGCTGGGTCGTGGACAGGTTGGCGGCAAACGACGTGCCTTCTGGGAACCACAGGTCCACAATGATTTCAGGGCGACTGGAATCCGGAAAAAACTGCTGCTGCACCTTGCCCATACCCACAATGCCCAGCGCAAATATGAGGATGGTGGCGCCAATAGTCAGCCAACGGTGATGCACACACCAATTCACCGCGTGACGAAACACCCGGTAAAACGGGGTGTCAAAGTGCTCTTGGTGCACCTCACCGGTGGCTGACTTTGGTTTGTCCTTCAGTAGCAGCGTGCCCAGATATGGCACAAAGTAGACCGATACCAACCAACTCAGCACCAGCGCAATCACCGTGACCGCAAAAATGGCATAGGTGTACTCACCCACGGTCGACTTGGCCAAGCCAATGGGGAGAAAGCCTGCCGCCGTGATCAGCGTGCCTGTGAGCATGGGCATGGCGGTTATTTCATAGGCAAACGTGGCAGCCCGCACCTTGTCGTAGCCCTCCTCCATCTTGCGCACCATCATTTCCACCGCAATGATGGCGTCGTCCACCAACAAGCCCAGCGCAATGATGAGCGACCCCAATGAGATTTTGTGCAACCCGATACCAAAGTAGTTCATGGCCAGAAAAGTCATTGCCAGCACCAGCGGAATCGTAATGCCCACCACCAGGCCTGGGCGCATGTCGATGTACCAGCGCTTGTAGATGGGGTGATTGCCAGGGCGACGGTGCAAGCCCAGCGCAATAAAGCTGACCGCCAGCACGATCACCACCGCTTCAATCAGAACGCTGACAAATTCATTGACCGACTTGGCCACGGCCTTGGGTTGGTCTTGCACGGACACCAAGTTCACCCCCAGCGGCAGACCCGCCTGAATACCGGCCACGCTGGTGTTCAGGGCTTTGCCCAGGGCAATGATGTCGCCCCCTTTGGTCATGGAGATGCCCAACGCAATCACCTCTTCGCCCTGATGGCGTACTTTCACACTCGGCGGGTCCACGTAGCCCCGCTGAATGGTGGCAATGTCGCCAAGGCGAATTTGCTTGTCTCCGGCGCGGATGGGCATGGCCTGTAAATCCTCCACCGCGTTGAATTGCCCCTGCACCCGGACCTGAATCACATCTAGCGGGGTTTGCACGGCCCCGGCCGACTCCACCGCGTTTTGCTGTCCCAACTGCGACAACACCTGATTCATGTCCAGCCCCATTTGGGACAGGCGTTTTTGAGAGACCTCAACAAACAGCTTCTCATCTTGCGCGCCAAACAGCTCAACTTTGGCCACATCCGGCACGCGAAGCAGTTTTTGACGCACGTCGTCGGCAAAGGATTTGACCTCGGCGTAACTGAAGCCGTCGGACTCCAGCGCGTAAATCACGCCATAAACGTCACCAAAATCGTCATTGAAAAAGGGCCCAACCACCCCGCCCGGCAAGGTGCCACGCATGTCGCCCACTTTTTTGCGCACGGCGTACCAGACATTGGCCACATCGCTGGCTTTGCTGGAGTCCTTGATCTGAAAAATAATTTGCGACTCACCCGGCTTGGAGTAGCTGCGAATCCTGTCGGCAAACGGCGCTTCTTGCAGCGTCCGCTCGATTTTGGATGTGACCTGCTCCGCCACCTGCTGGGCCGTGGCCCCCGGCCAGTAGGTGCGCACCACCATGGCCCGAAAGGTGAACGGCGGGTCTTCGTCTTGCCCCAGTTGAAAGTAGGACGCCAGCCCCAGCACCATCAGCACCACCATCAAATAACGCGTCAGCGCCGCGTGTTCCAGCGCCCAGCGCGAGAGATTGAAACTCTCTTTGGGTTTCATTTGTGTCATGGCTGGCTCACTTCGCTGCGGAAGCGTTTGAATTCACTATCGAATCAGGAGCTACTCCTGCTTGATTGACGGGGGCCACAGCCACTTTTTCTTGATAAAGCGTGACCTTTTGCCCGGCGGAAAGTACATGCACACCGCTCGTCACCACCTGCACGCCAGGCGTCAAGCCACTGGCGATCACCACCTCGTTACCATCGGCCGTGAGCACATCCACCGGCTGCGCCTTGACGGTCATGCTGGCCGAATCAAGCAACCAAACCAGGGTTTTTCCACCCTGCTGCAGCAAAGCATTCGTTGGCACCTTGATGGCTGGCGCTCCCGCGTGGCTGAGAGACTGCGGCACCACGGTCACGGTCGTGCCCAAAGCAGGCGATGCGTCGCCGCTCAAAGCCACTTTGACCAAAAAGGTACGCGTCACGGGGTCGGCACTGGCCGCAACCTCACGCACCATGCCTTGCAGCGAAGTGTCCGCGGCCCACACGCGCACCGCGACCTTGCTGCCGGTTTTGACGGCTGAAACCCGATCCTCGGGCACTGAAAACACGACATCACGTGGCCCATCCTGCGCAATTCGCACCACGGGTGTACCTGCTGCCAGCACCTGACCCGGCTCGGCTTCTACCGCCGTGACCACGCCCGACACGTCAGCCGTCAACCGCGTGTAATCCGCCTGATGGCCTTGCGAAGCCAACTGCGCTTGCGCCTGGTCATACTGGGCCTGAGCGGCTTTCAGCGCGGTGGTGCGGCGCTCAAACTCCGCGCCACTGATGAAGTTTTGATCCCTCAGTTCTTTGAATCGTTTGAAATCAGCGGCCGCCTGGTCGCGGTTGCTGGCGGCCACAGCCAATTGCGCGCGTGCCGCATCAGCGGCCAGGCGGTAATCCTGCGGGTCCAACTGCGCCAGCAATTGGCCAGCCTTGACGTGCTCACCCAGCTGAACCGGGCGCTGGCTCAGCTTGCCTGACACCCGAAACCCGAGGCGGGATTCGACCCGCGCACGCACCTCACCGGCAAATTCGACCGATGACTGCAAGGTGCCCACACCAATCGTCATGACCTTGACGGAGCGCACCGGTGGGTCCAGTGGTGCCGGCTTGGAGCAAGCGCTCAGAAGCAATGCCACCGCCAGCGGCAACAGGCCAGCGGACAATGGCCGGATTAATTTAACAAAATTCATGACAGATATCGCTTTTTAAGAGACACACTCAAACTACTGACCAATTGGTTATTAATTTTAGATTGTTCTTGAAGGCTGTCAATCCAGTTGTCTCAATTGACCCAAGCACCGTGACACCCCAAGCCACCCCCTCCCCCCAAACCGTCGATCACTACGAGAACTTTCCGGTGGCCAGTTGGCTGTGCCCTGCCCACTTGCGCCCTGCCATCGCGGCCATTTATTGGTTTGCCCGCACCGGGGACGATCTTGCCGATGAGGGTCATGCGTTGCCAGAAGACCGGCTCGACGCCCTGACGCGCTTTCGCCAGGACCTGTTGTCCATTGCCGCCGGCCAAGCACACAGCGGTCAATGGCCCCAGGTGTTCGACTCGCTGCAACCGGTGCTAAAAACCCATGCCCTGCCCGTGCCCTTGCTGACCCAATTGCTGGAGGCATTCGAGCAGGACGTGCGCTACACCGCGGCAAGTCAGCGCTACCAGACTGATAAGGAGTTGCACGATTACTGCTCGCGCTCGGCCAACCCGGTGGGCCGCTTGCTGCTGCATCTGTACGGCATTCACGACGAAGCCTCGCTGGCGCAGAGCGACCAGATCTGCACCGCGCTGCAGCTCATCAACTTCTGGCAGGACATCAGCGTCGATGTGGCACGTGACCGCTGGTACCCCAGCGTGCAATCCATGCAGGCGTTTGGCGTGCAAGACGGCGACTTGCTGCCCAGTAGCCATTCTGAGAACGCTACGAAAATGGTAGCTGCTTACGCATCAGCAGCAAGGGCCAGCATGC
>JBBKVN010000143.1:0-4610 GCA_037968455.1 Rhodoferax sp. | reverse complement strand
CTGATGTTGGCCTGGTGGTTTCAAAAGAGGGAAGGGCAGTTGCGCCCGCTGGACTTTCTGGTGGGGGGCTTTCTACTGCTGGTGCCTGTGGGCTTGATCATGAAGCAACCGGACTTGGGCACCTCGCTGCTGGTTCTAGCGACCGGGTTGTCGGTTATCTTTTTTGCTGGGTTGAGCTGGCGCCTAGTGGTTCCTCCCCTGGTGCTGGCTGCAATCGGTATCAGTCTGGTGGTGTATTTCGAGCCGGATTTGTGTGCTGAAGGCGTGCGTTGGTCGGTGCTGCGCGACTATCAGCAGCAGCGTATCTGCACTTTGCTCGACCCCGGCAAAGACCCCTTGGGCAAGGGCTTTCACATTATTCAGGGAATGATTGCCATTGGCTCGGGCGGGTTTTGGGGCAAGGGATTCATGCAGGGCACGCAAACCCACCTTGAGTTCATTCCGGAACGCACGACTGACTTTATTTTTGCGGCGTTCTCGGAAGAGTTTGGCCTGTTAGGCAACTTGCTGCTGATCGTGTCTTTCCTCTTTTTGATTCTTCGCGCCATGATGATTTCATTGGCGGCGCCGACCGTGTTTTCGCGTCTGCTGGCTGGCGCGGTGGCGATGATGTTCTTCTCTTATGCGTTTGTGAACATGGGCATGGTCAGCGGGATTTTGCCGGTGGTGGGCGTGCCCTTGCCCTTTATTAGTTATGGCGGCACCGCGATGGTCACGTTGGGACTGGGGTTGGGCATTCTGATGTCGATTGCCAAGTCCAAGCGACTCGTTCAGTCATGAGCGTCGAGCCAAACACACCGTTCCCCGTCGCCATCGTTGGAGTGGGCAATATGGGGGCCGGTATGGCTCGGCGCTTGTTGGGTCTGGGCTGGCCGGTGCACGTGTGTGACCTGGATCCTGCCAAGATGCAACATTTGGTGTCTTTTGGGGCGCTAGCTCATACCCTGCCTTCGCAAGCAGCTATCAATTCAGTAGTAGTTGTCGTGGCGGTAGTGGATGCCGATCAGACCGAATTGGTGTTGTTTGGCGAGCATGGCATCGCGCGCGTCATGGCACCCGGCCAAACAGTGATGCTGTGTCCCACGCTGGCGCCGCAAGATGTCGAGAGTTTTGCTCGGCGGCTCAACGCGTTGGGCCTGCACATGATCGACGCGCCCATGTCAGGCGGCCCCCAGCGGGCGCTGGATGGCACCATGAGTTTGATGGTTGCCTGTGAGGAGGCCGTATTTTTGCGTCATTCGGGCTTTCTGGCGGCGCTGTCCAAGCAGGTGTTTCGCATCAGCGAACGCGTGGGTGACGGGGCGCGAACCAAACTGGTGAACAACCTGGCGGCCGGTATCAATCTGGTGGGCGCGGCAGAAGTTCTAGCTTTGGCTCGTGCCATGGGGCTGGACCTGGCAACCACGCAAGGTGTCATTGAGCAGTCCAGCGGGCAAAGCTGGATCGGGTCGGACCGCATGCGCCGTGCCATTGAAGGTGACTTTGCACCGCGCGCCCACATGACTTTGCTGGAGAAAGACACGCGCCTGGCGGTGGAGGCCGCTCAGGCAGCGGGCTTTCAGGGGCCACTGGGCGCTGCGGCCCGCCAAGTGTTCGCTGCGGCCAGTGCGGGCGGCTTGGCGGGGCAGGACGATGGCGCTCTACTGATGTGGTTAAGCCGCGGCGCCTAAAATGGCCGCATGATCTCTCGCGAACCCACCATTGAACGCTTGGCCATTGCCAAGTCCCTGTTGCTGACCCCGTTTGGTCTGGATGAATCCCATCTGGCCCGAGCCCTGGCTGAAATCAAGGCGCACCAGGTGGACGAAGCCGACCTGTACTTTCAGTACACCCGCTCGGAGGGCTGGAGCCTGGAAGAGGGCATTGTCAAAACCGGTTCGTTCAGCATTGACCAGGGCGTGGGTGTGCGCGCGGTGAGCGGTGAGAAAACAGCGTTTGCCTACTCGGACGATATTTCTGAAGCGTCGCTGTTGGATGCGGCGCGCACAGTGCGCACCATTTCAAGCGCCGCCCAGACGGGCCGCAAAAAAGTGCCTTCCAAAAAGATTGCCCCGGCTCGTGCGCTGTACCACGGGCTGGACCCGATCGCCACGCTGGACAGCACGGCCAAAGTGAAACTGCTGGAGCGCGTTGAACAAGCCGCCCGTGCCAAAGACCCGCGCGTGGCGCAAGTCATGGCGGGCCTCGCCGCTGAATACGATGTGGTCATGGTCGCCCGCGCTGACGGCACCCTGGCCGCTGATGTTCGCCCGCTGGTGCGATTGAGCGTGACCGTGATTGCCGAGCAAAAAGGGCGCCGCGAGGTGGGTTCAGCCGGCGGCGGCGGTCGCTTTGGCTTGGCCTACTTTGACGATGCCTTGATCGCTCAATATGTGGGCGAAGCCGTCCATGCGGCCTTGACCAACCTAGAGGCGCGCCCCGCGCCGGCCGGTGAAATGACGGTGGTACTGGGGTCCGGTTGGCCGGGCATTTTGTTGCACGAAGCCATTGGCCACGGCCTGGAGGGCGACTTCAACCGCAAGGGATCCAGCGCGTTCAGCGGCCGCATGGGCCAGCGCGTGGCCGCCAAGGGCGTGACCGTGCTGGACGACGGCACCATTCCTGATCGTCGGGGTTCGCTGAATGTGGATGACGAAGGCAACGCCAGCCAGCGCAACGTGCTGATTGAAGACGGCATTCTGACGGGCTACATCCAGGATTCCATGAACGCCCGCTTGATGGGCGTGGCCCCCACGGGCAACGGCCGGCGCGAAAGCTACGCCCATGTGCCCATGCCCCGCATGACCAACACCTATATGCTGGGTGGAGACAAGGCGCCAGAAGAAATTGTGGCCAGCATCAAAAAAGGTTTGTATGCGACCAACTTTGGTGGCGGACAGGTGGACATTACTTCCGGCAAGTTTGTGTTTTCCGCCAGCGAGGCCTATTGGGTCGAAAACGGCAAGATTCTGTACCCCGTCAAAGGCGCCACGCTGGTGGGTAGCGGCCCAGAGTGTCTCAAGCGGGTCAGCATGATAGGCAACGACATGAAGCTCGACAGCGGTGTGGGCACCTGCGGCAAAGAGGGGCAGAGCGTGCCGGTGGGCGTGGGTCAACCGACCCTGCGCATCGATGGCTTGACGGTGGGCGGCACCGCCTGAGTCAGTTTCGCGCGATTTCAGTGTGCTACATTCCAACTCATGAATTCGGTCCGTTTTTTCTTTAGCTACTTTTGGTTCTCAAGCGCCTGCGGCGGTAGAGAGATCTGAACGTACCCAAAGAAAACGTCCTGACCTCACAAAAACCGCCGGCATACCCGGCGGTTTTTTTTTGCTTTTTTGTTTTTGTCACCTTCAATTGTTTGAATTAGGAGCCTCACCATGACTGCCAAAGCCACCGTCGCCAGCACTGATGCCTGGTCTGCGAATCCTGTCAACCGCCCCGCCGACCGCACCAGCAAGACTGACGACGCCCGCATCAAGGACATTACCGTGTTGCCTCCTCCCGAACATTTGATCCGTTTCTTCCCCATTCAGGGCTCTGCCGTGGAGTCGCTGATCAGCAGCACCCGCCAGAAAATTCACAACATCATGGCCGGCAAGGATGATCGCTTGCTGGTCATCATCGGCCCTTGCTCCATTCACGACCCAGCGGCGGCGTTGGACTACGCCCGCCAACTCAAGGTGCAGCGCGAGAAGTACGCCGACACGCTGGAAATCGTGATGAGGGTCTACTTTGAGAAGCCCCGCACCACCGTGGGCTGGAAGGGCTTGATCAACGACCCCTACCTGGATGAGACCTTCCGCATTGACGAGGGTTTGCGCATTGCCCGCCAGTTGCTGATCGAGATCAACCGCACCGGTTTGCCTGCTGGCAGTGAGTTTCTGGACGTGATCTCTCCCCAATACCTGGGTGATTTGATCTCATGGGGGGCCATTGGCGCCCGCACCACCGAGAGCCAGGTTCACCGTGAACTCGCCTCCGGCCTGTCCGCCCCGATTGGTTTTAAGAATGGCACCGACGGCAATATCAAGATCGCCACTGACGCCATTCAGGCGGCCGCGGGTGGCCACCACTTTTTGTCCGTGCACAAAAACGGCCAGGTTGCCATCGTGCAAACCAACGGCAACCCGGACTGCCACGTGATTCTGCGCGGTGGCAAGGCGCCTAATTACGATGCCGCGAGCGTCGCTGCCGCCTGCAAAGATCTGGAAAAGGCCAAACTTCCCGCGACGCTGATGGTGGATTGCAGCCATGCCAACAGCAGCAAACAGCATGAAAAGCAGCTCGAAGTGGCCCGTGACATCGCCGGGCAAATCGCTGGCGGCTCCACCAGCGTGTTCGGCGTGATGGTGGAGAGCCATTTGAATGCTGGCGCGCAGAAATTCACACCGGGCAAGGATGACTCGGCCAAGCTGACTTACGGCCAGAGCATCACCGATGCTTGTTTGGGCTGGGATGACTCCCTGGCCTCGCTGGATGTTTTGGCCGAAGCGGTGAAAGCGCGCCGCGCCCGGTAGGCAAAGAGCCCCGAAGACAGGGTAAGTATTACAAGGCTTTTAGCCCTGTATCGCCGGTCCTGTCTTCGGAAGTAGCTATGTTTTTTGTAGTGAATTTTGTAGTGAGTGGAG
>JBBKVN010000142.1:0-3072 GCA_037968455.1 Rhodoferax sp. | reverse complement strand
ACTGGCACTGACACATGCTCGCGAATGCGTGGCAGCATGGCTTCCACCGCAGCAGTGTCCAAGGTGCCAGACCCGGTCACGCCCTTGAGGGAGACGTAGTACACATAGCCGCTGGCCACGCGGGCAACTTGCTGCATGCGCTCCGTCGTCGAGGTTGGGGCCAGCAAAAAGATCAGGTCCATGCCGGCAGATTTCAACTCAGCCGCGAACTCTTCGCACTCTTCGGGCGGGTAATCCACGATCAGCATGCCGTCCACACCGGCTGCAGCCGCGTCTTGCACAAACGCACTTTGAGCGGTTGTGCTGGCGTGTTTTTGGTTGTAGCGTTCAACCGGGTTGGCGTAGCCCATCAGCACCACGGGGGTTGTGGTGTCTTTCGTGCGAAAGGCGCGAACCATATCCAACACCTGCACCATGCCAATGCCTTGAGCCAGAGCTTTGTCACCGGCCTTCTGGATCACCGGGCCATCGGCGCTGGGGTCGGAAAACGGAACGCCAAGTTCAATCACGTCGGCACCACCCGCCACCATGGCGTGCATCAGCTCGGGGGTGACATCGGCAAAAGGAAAACCGGCGGTCACGTAGGGAATCAGCGCCTTGCGGCCCTGCGCTTTGAGTTGCGCGAATGTAGTGGTGATGCGGCTCATTTGATAACTTTCATGACGTGGGTGGCATTGCTGGCATCACCGCCCTTGACCGATTGGCCGGTGCAGCTGGGGCGACAGAAGAAGTCGGCCTGGCTCAGGTCAGCGACGGTGCCAATGTCCTTGTCACCACGACCGGACAGGTTGATCAAAATCGATTGATCAGGGCGCATGGTCTTGGCCAATTTCATGCCGTAGGCCACGGCGTGGCTGGACTCCAGTGCGGGAATGATGCCCTCGGTGCGGCACAGGTAATGAAACGCCTCTAGCGCCTCCTTGTCGGTGATGCCCACGTATTCGGCGCGGCCAATGTCTTTCAGGAAGGCATGCTCAGGGCCCACGCCGGGGTAATCCAGACCGGCGCTGACGCTGTGTGTTTCCGTGACTTGACCGTTGTCGTCCTGCAAAACGTAGGTGCGATTGCCGTGCAATACGCCAGGGCTGCCCCGTTGCAGTGAGGCGGAGTGGCGGTCGGTGTCCATGCCTTCGCCTGCTGCTTCGACGCCGATCAGACGGGTGTTGGCGTGAGAAATATAGGGGTAGAAAATACCCATCGCATTGCTGCCACCGCCAACACAGGCCACCACGGCGTCAGGCTGAGGGTTGACGCAGCCGGCCTTGGCCAGCATTTCGGGCATTTGGACCAAGCACTCATTGCCAATCACGCTCTGGAAGTCGCGCACCATCATGGGATAGGGGTGAGGGCCCGCCACGGTGCCAATGATGTAGAAGGTGTTGTCTACGTTGGCGACCCAGTCGCGCATGGCTTCGTTCAGGGCGTCTTTCAGTGTCTTGCTACCGCTGGTCACGGGCACCACCGTGGCGCCCAGCAACTTCATGCGGTACACATTCGGGCTTTGACGCTTGACGTCTTCACTGCCCATGTACACCACACACTCCAGGCCGTAGCGGGCGCAAATTGTCGCCGTGGCCACGCCATGTTGACCGGCACCGGTTTCGGCAATCACGCGCGGTTTGCCCATGCGTTTGGCGAGCATGGCCTGGCCAATGGTGTTGTTGATCTTGTGGGCGCCGGTGTGGTTCAGGTCTTCGCGCTTGAGAAATATCTGGGCACCACCTTGTTCACGGCTCATGCGGGCGGCATGGTAGACCGGAGAGGGGCGGCCAACAAAGTGGGCCAGCTCATCATTGAACTCGGCAATAAACGCCGGGTCGTGCTGGTACTTGGCGTAAGCATCTTTGAGCTCGTTGACGGCGTGGGTCAGCGTCTCCGAGATGAAGCTGCCGCCGTAAATGCCGAAGTGACCACGAGGGTCAGGTTGTTGGTAAGTCGTCATAGTGGGTCAACTGAGGGCCGCACCAGTACCTGATGACTGGTGTTACCCCGCAAGGTCCTTGAGTTGTTGGTCGGCCGCCCGAACGGCAGCGACAAATTGATTGATTTTGTCGGGGTCTTTGAGGCCCTTGTTACCTGGGCCTGAGAGTTCGACACCCGAACTCACATCGACCGCCAGCGATTTACAGCGCGGGCGTACCTGCAGGATGCCATCGGTGACGTTGGCAGCGTTGAGCCCACCACTCAAGACGAGGTGAGCGTTGACGCTTGGAGGCAGAAGTGACCAATGGAATGTTTGCCCACCGCCACCATACCCGTCGACATGGGCGTCGAGCAGAATAGCTTGGGCTTGTGAATAGTCGGACACATATTTTACGAGATCAAACCGGGCGCCGGCTTCACCCAAGGGAATGCGCGCTGCTCGCAGGAACGGGCGGGCACCTTGATGCGTGGCTGCAAGGCAGTCTTCAGGCGATTCATCACCATGAAATTGGGCTGTTGCGCCCGCGACATAAGTACAAGTTGCTATGATTTTTGAAGCACTATCGTTCACGAATAAAAGCACTGGCGTGATGAAAGGCGGTAGGCGTTTGGCCAACTCAGCGGCGCGAGTCGGTGACACATAGCGTGGGCTTTTGTCGTACATGACAAACCCAATCGCATCGACCCCCGCCGCAACGGCGGCATCCAAGTCCTGCTCACGGGTAAGTCCACAAATCTTGATGCGGGTGCGCTGGGCAAAAAGGGCGTCAGTGGTCATGGCAATCCATCAAAAGCAGGGGTTCGCTCCGGCAAGCCCCAGTGCGGGGCATAGCGCGGGCCCAAAAAGTAAAGCCCGTTGGGGGAGAAGGTCGGCGCGGCCACCGTGCGGTCTCGGGCCAGCAGAATTTTCTGCATCCACTCAGCGGGGTGCTTGTGTTGCCCCACCGCAATCAACCCACCCATGATGTTGCGGATCATGTGGTGCAGGAAGGCGTTGGCTTCGAACTCAAAACGCCAATAGGCGCCGCGTTGAGAAATTTCGATGCGTTGAAGTGTTTTGACCGGTGACAGCGCTTGACACGCGGCTGCCCTGAAGGAGCTGAAATCGTGTTCGCCCATCAAATAGGCGGCCGCCTGGCGCATGGCGTC
>JBBKVN010000141.1:0-3053 GCA_037968455.1 Rhodoferax sp. | reverse complement strand
CCGGTACTGGTGAGTTCACGCCGGCGGGCTGTGTGGTTGGGCATCAACTTGCTCACGGCGTTTCTGGCGGCCTGGGTCATTGGGCAGTTTGAAGCCACTTTGGAGCAAATCGTGGCACTGGCCGTGCTGATGCCCATTGTGGCCAGCATGGGCGGGGTGGCGGGCAGCCAGACCCTCACGCTGGTGATTCGTGGACTGGCACTGGGGCAGATTCAAAAGGGCAACTTGCGAACGCTTTTGAACCGCGAGGTAGGTATTTCCCTGTTGAATGGCCTGCTGTGGGCGGTGGTGGTCGCACTGATGGCCGTAGCCTGGTTTGGCGACTGGGCCATTGGTGGCATTCTGGGCGTGGCCATCTTGATTAATTTGCTGTGCGCTGCCTTGGCAGGCCTGGCGATTCCGCTGATTCTGGACCGCGTAGGCATAGACCCCGCGCTGGCCGGCAGCGTGATTCTGACCACCGTCACCGATGTCATCGGTTTCTTCGCCTTTTTGGGGCTGGCCACCCTGGTGCTGCTTAAATAAAGCGCCTTAACCAGGTCTCCGTCATGTCACCGATGTTTATTGCCTCCAAATTATTGTCATTTGCCACCCAGCCACTGGCCTGGGTGGGCATCTTGCTGTTTTTGGGGCTGATGTGGATGCGCTCACGACAAGCCTGGGGCAAAGGCGTGTGCTGGTTGGCGCTGCTGGTTTTGCTGCTGCAGGGCTGGCAATTGCCGCCTGAAATGCTTTTGCGCCATCTTGAATCTGAATACCCGACGGTGCCAGCCACGGCAGATTTGTCAAACTACACCGGCATCGTGGTGTTGGGCGGCGCGCTGGAGTCGGCCTACGTGCTAAAGGGCAATGACCAGCCGGCGCTCAACAACGCGGCCGAGCGCATGACCACACCAGTTGCGCTGATGAAGCGCTACCCCCACCTGCAACTGCTGTTCACCGGCGGCAGCGGCGAGTTGTTGGCCACATCGATGACCGAAGCCGACCGGGCCAAGCTGTTTTTTGACAGCATGGGCGTGCCGGTCAGCCGCGTCATGTACGAGTCGGCCTCGACCAACACCTATCAAAACGCCGTCTTGAGTGCGGTGCTGCCTGGCGTCAAGCCCGCCCGGCCCTGGTTGCTGGTGACGTCTGCATCACACATTCCCCGCGCCATGGCGGCATTCAGACAAGCCGGCTGGAACGTGACCGCCTACCCGGTGGACTACCGCGCAGGCCGCGCCACACCCTGGACTGAATATTCCCTGCAGCGCGGTGCCGAGCTTTGGCATTTGGGCTTGCACGAGTGGCTGGGCTTACTGGCCTATCAATACCTCGGGCAAGCCGACAACATGACCCGCTGAGGTTGCAGCGGGTCCCGCCCCGCTTGAGCGATTGCCGCCGCTAAAGCCGCCAGCTTTACAAGTCTTCACAGGAACGAAACCCCTGCGTCATTTGACTTTTGCACAATCAGGGAATGCGCCCGCCCTGTAAAGTAAGAACAATGACACCTCCTTCCCCGCCCCGCTTCTCCTGCAGCCGCCCGCAATGGCGACTTTCGTCGCTCTGCTTACTGTCATTAGCGCTCACCGGTTGCGCCAGCGTCATGCCCAAGTCAACGTCAGCATTCGAGGTGGCAGTGCCCACCCAATGGTCGGCCACGGTGCCGGGCGCACAGACCAGCCCGGCCAGTTCACTTAGCGCATGGTGGGGCCACTTTAACGACCCCTTGCTCAGCGAGCTAGTGACCCAGGCGCTGCAAGCCAATACCAGCGTAAAAACGGCGCAAGCGGCCTTGGCACAAGCGCTGGCCCTGCGCGATGTAAAGAGCGCCAGTCTGTTGCCCGGCGTGTCAGCTTCAGGCTCTGCCCAGCGAAGTGAATCCTCCAGTAGCTCGGGCGCCAACAGCCTCAAGGCCGGCCTGGACGCCAGTTGGGACCCTGATGTTTTTGGCGGCAAGCGAAACGGTTTGACGGCCACCGAAGCCGATGCCCTGGCCGCAGATGCCTCTTTGACCGACGTGCAAAGCAGCATCACGGCTGAACTGGCACTGGCTTATATCCAGCTGCGGGGCCTGCAGAACCAATTGCAAATCGCCCGCACCAACCTGGCCAGTCAGACTGAGACCCTGCAAATCACCGACTGGCGTGCGCAGGCCGGCTTGATCACCTCGCTGGAAGTAGCGCAGGCCCGCACGGCAGCCGAGCAAACCGGCGCGCAAATTCCCACGCTCTTGGCCAGTATTCAGAAAGCAAGCCACAGTCTCGCGGTGCTGACGGGGCAAACCCCGGCGACGCTCAATGCCCGGCTGTCAACGCCGCAAGCCGTGCCACAGGTGGGCCAGCAACTGGCGCTTAGCATTCCGGCTGAAACACTGCGCCAGCGTGCGGATGTGCGTGCCGCAGAGTTCCGCGTCAAAGCCGCATTGGCCCGCGTGTCGGTGGCCGAGGCCGCGCGCTACCCCAGTTTCTCCATTGGTGGCTCAATGGGTTTGAGCGCTTTGACCCTGAGCGGTCTCACCAGCGGCGCCACGGCCACGGCGGCGCTGTTGGGCGCCGTGTCGTTTCCGCTATTTGACGGCGGCGCGACCGAGGCCCAGGTGCGGGCCCAGTCTGCGGCGCTCACCCAGGCACGCAGCAGTTACCAGGCCACCGTGCTGGCAGCCCTGAAGGACGTGGAAGACGCCCTTGTAGGCTTGCAAGGCAATCGCGACCGATTGACTCGATTGCAAGCCGCAGAGGCGGCAGCGGCACAAGCGGCACTGCTGGCGCAAAACCGTTTTTCCAGCGGCCTGATTGATTTTCAAACCGTGTTGCAAACGCAACGCACGCTCCTGAGCGCACAAGACAGCCTGGCCACCACGCAGGCCGACATCAGCGCCGACCATGTGCGCCTTTACAAGGCACTGGGTGGCGGCTGTGCTTAACGCCTGACGCACCTAAGCCCACGCCAGCGCCATTTGCCTTCGCATCACCTGAATTGAACATGACCTCCAAAGCCGCCACCCGTGACCCCATCTCCAGCGCCGACATGAATGCGCTGCTCAACGACCCCGTCCACCCGTCCTGGTGGCG
>JBBKVN010000140.1:0-4147 GCA_037968455.1 Rhodoferax sp. | reverse complement strand
GCACCCAAGCGAAGCGTACCTTGCGGGGCGTCGAGCCGACTTTTCAGGTCGTCTTGCAGCACCGCATATTCGTGCAACATCAAACGCGCCATGGCCAGCACCCGCTCGCCCTCCGGGGTAAAGCCCGCATACGCGCGGTCCCGCCGGATGATGACGACGCCAAACTCACTCTCCAAGGCGCGCAAGGCATTGGACAGCGCCGGTTGAGTGATGTGGCAGGCCAGCGCCGCACGCCCGAAATGCTGGTGCTCATGCAAAGCCACCAGATAACGCAAGCTGGGAAGGAGATTCATACCCAGTCGAAAGACGCCGTGAGGCCTAGCTGCCGCGATAGGTGGAGTAGCTCCACGGGCTCACCAGCAA
This sequence comes from Rhodoferax sp., assembly GCA_037968455.1. Classification (GTDB taxonomy): domain Bacteria; phylum Pseudomonadota; class Gammaproteobacteria; order Burkholderiales; family Burkholderiaceae_C; genus Rhodoferax. The sequence goes on along the minus strand of JBBKVN010000140.1, from coordinate 3,784 downwards.
AGGCACGTGGTAGTGCTCGTTCGTGTGAGCGACACCAAAATCCAGACTGACTTTATTCAGAAAGTTCGGCTCTGGCAGCGCCACACCACGAGCCGCGAAATAGGCGGCCACATCAAACACCAGGCGGTAAGTGCCCTTTTTCAGACTGTCGTTATCAAACAATGGTCCCTCTGGGTTGCGTCCATCCTGATTCAACACCAGGGTTTTGACCAGCGTTGCGACTTCGCCGTCGGTGGTGTAAAGCGCAACGGCCATGCCCGCAGCGGGTGTGCCGTGCATGGTGTCCAACACGTGTGTACTCAAACCCATGAGTGACTCCTTAAGTGGTGTGCCCGCCAGTAGAAGCAGGTTATCTCCAAAAGTGTATACACTTTTAAGTGACGCGAACTATCATTCCACCATGGATTCATCCACCACCCGTTTCATCGTTGAGAGCTTGACCAAAGCCATCGTGGAACATCAGCTTCAACCGGGCAGCAAACTGGCAGAGCAAAAGATTGCCACGCAGTTTGGCGTGTCCCGCACACTGGTTCGTCAGGCGTTTTTTCAGCTGTCGCAGAACCGGCTGATTCGCATGGAGCCGGCGCGCGGCGCGTTTGTGGCCAGCCCGTCGGTCACGGAGGCCCGCCAGGTGTTTGCCGTGCGCCGCATGATTGAGGCGGAAATGACACGGGCCTTCATTCGCGAACTCACCTCCGCCCGAATCCAGGCGCTCCAACAGCATGTGGACCTGGAAAAGTCGGCGGTTTCAGCGGGGAGCATCGCCACCCGGACCGAGCTGCTGGGAGATTTCCATGTCCGCATAGCCGAACTCATGGGCAACGAAGTGTTGGCCCAAACGCTGGGCGACCTGATCTCCCGCTGTGCCCTGATCACACTGATGTACCAATCCGCCCCGGCCGCCGCGCACTCCAACGATGAGCATGCAGCCATCGTCAAGGCGCTGGCCGCCAAGGACGAAGTGCTGGCGGTGCGACTGATGGACGAGCACTTGCAGCACGTGGAAACCAGCCTGGCGCTGGATGAAGCGCCTTCCAACCCGACCTTCACCGCCGCAATGGCCTGATGCAATGACCCATTACGACACCACCCGCCCCTACCCCCGTGACCTGGTTGGCTACGGCCAAAAACCACCGCACGCCCAATGGCCGAATCAAGCACGAGTTGCCCTTCAATTCGTACTGAACTACGAAGAGGGAGGCGAAAACGCTGTGCTGCACGGCGACGTCGGCTCTGAGCAGTTTCTCTCAGAGATGTTCAACCCAGCCGCCTTTGAGGCGCGCCACATGAGCATGGAGAGCATTTATGAATACGGCTCGCGAGCCGGTGTGTGGCGAATTCTGCGGGAGTTTGAGCAGCGTGGTTTGCCGTTGACCGTCTTCGGCGTGAGCATGGCCTTGCAGCGCCATCCGGAGCTGACCGCCGCCTTCAAGTCACTGGGCCATGAGATTGCCTGCCACGGCTGGCGCTGGATCAACTACCAAAATCTGGACGAGGCCACGGAGCGAGAGCACATGCGCATCGGCATGCAGATCATTGAAGAGTTGACCGGGGAGCGCCCGCTGGGCTGGTACACCGGTCGCGACAGCCCCAACACGCACCGTCTGGTGGCGGACTACGGCGGATTTGAATACGACAGCGACTACTACGGCGATGACCTCCCCTTCTGGATGCAGGTCCAAAAGACGGATGGCAGCCTGGTGCCCCAGTTGATCGTCCCCTACACCCTGGACACCAACGACATGCGGTTTTCGTCCGCGCAGGGATTTGCCCAAGGCGACGACTTCTTCACTTATTTGAGAGACAGCTTCGACGTGTTGTACGCCGAGGGCGACCCCAATGGTCTTAGCGCCCCAAAAATGCTCAGTATTGGCATGCACTGCCGCCTGCTGGGCCGTCCGGGACGCCTGCGGGCGCTGCAGAAGTTTCTGGACTATGTGCAAACGCATTCCCATGTCTGGATCTGCCGCCGCTTGGACATTGCGCGCCACTGGCGCCAAACGCATCCGTTCACATCTACCCCTAATCATTCGCCTGAGGTTTGACCATGCCATTAACTTTGGAGCAACTCAACAGCGCCCCCCTGGCTGACGCCGAAACCATGCTGGACGGGCTGTATGAGCATTCACCCTGGATTGCCAAAACTGCGCTGGCGCAGCGACCTTTCCGGTCACTGGCTCATCTCAAACACATCATGACCCGCGTGCTGGCGCAGGCGGGTGACGCGCCGCAATTGGCGCTTATTCGCGCTCACCCCGAGTTGGCCGGCAAAGCCATGGTCAGCCAATCTTTGACGGCGGAGTCGACCCACGAGCAGGGCAAGGCCGGGTTGACCGCCTGCACGCCAGATGAGTTCGCCAAGATTCAGCAACTCAATGCCGACTACAACGCCAAATTTAGTTTCCCGTTCATTTTGGCCGTTCGAGGCCCACGTGGCCTGGGTTTGAACAAGCAGGAAATCATCAACACCTTTGAGCGCCGCCTGCAAGGACACCCCCACTTTGAGCGCCAGGAGTGCCTGCGCAACATCCATCGCATTGTTGAAATTCGACTCAATGACAAGTTCGGCGTCGAGCCCGTCGAGGGCAACAGGGTGTGGGACTGGCATGAAGCGCTGGCGATTCACACCGATGACGCTGCTGCGCGCCAACTCACCGTGACGTACCTGACGGATGCGCACCGAGCTTGCGCGGCCGAGATCGAGGCAAAAATGCGGGACTGCGGCTTTGATGAAGTTCGCGTTGACGCCGTGGGCAACGTGGTGGGTCGCTACCGCTCTGACAAGCCCAACGCCAAAACCCTGTTGACCGGCTCTCACTACGACACCGTGCGAAACGGCGGCAAATATGACGGGCGCCTGGGCATTTTTGTACCCATGGCCTGTGTTCGTGCGCTGACCCAAGCCAAGACGCGCCTACCCTTCCATTTGGAAGTCGTCGGATTTGCCGAAGAAGAAGCACAGCGATACAACGCCACCTTTCTCGGGTCTGGTGCGCTGACGGGTCAATTTGACCTGGAATGGCTCGATCAAAAGGACGCTCAGGGCATCACCATGCGCGACGCCATGGCCCATGCGGGGTTGAACCCCCAGGACATTCCCGGCCTGCGCCGCAACCCGGCCGACTACCTTGGGTTTGTTGAAGTTCATATCGAGCAAGGTCCCGTACTCAATGAACTGGATTTGCCCCTGGGGGTTGTCACCTCCATCAATGGCAGCGTGCGCTATGTCGGCGAAATGATTGGCACCGCCTGCCATGCCGGCACCACACCCATGGACCGGCGCAGCGACGCCTCAGCGGCCGTCGCTGAGTTGGTTCTTGCGGTCGAAAAGCGAGCCTCCCAAGACGGTGACTCCGTGGGAACGGTTGGTCAACTTCGGGTTCCCAATGGCGCCACCAACGTGGTGCCAGGGCGCTGTGAGTTCTCTCTGGACCTGCGTGCACCGACCGACCCTCAACGAGATTCAATGGACCGCGATGTGTTGAAGACCCTGGCAGAAATTGCCCAACGCCGTGGCGTGATCTATACCTTGCAAGAGACCGTTCGCGCCAGTGCAGCGCCCAGTGCCGCCGCCTGGCAGTGGCGCTGGGAGCAAGTCGTGGAGGCACTGGGCGTGCCTTTGCACCGCATGCCCAGCGGCGCTGGTCACGATGCCATGAAATTACATGAAGTCATGCCGCAGGCCATGTTGTTTGTACGTGGCCAAAACTCAGGCATCAGCCACAACCCGCTGGAATCCACGACCAATGACGACATCCAACTGGCAGTAGAGGCCTTCGCCCTG
>JBBKVN010000139.1:0-2914 GCA_037968455.1 Rhodoferax sp. | reverse complement strand
GGTTCTTGTGCGCAGCCACGTTTTGCTTCAACCAGCGAGCGTATTCAACTGCTTCTTCAGCCGTGTGTGACGGTGCTGCGGTATTGATAGCTGCTTGCGCAACACCAGCAAGGGCTGGTGGAACAAAAGATGCTGAAACCCGGTCCAGCTCAGCCTGAGTCAAGGTGTGAGGCGCGCCGTCGAGTTCCACAATTTCGCGGTACTCGGCTTCGACCTCATCGATGTAGCGCTGGCCTTCGGCCTTGACCAGAATCTTGATGCGAGCCTTGTACTTGTTGTCGCGGCGACCCCAGCGGTTGTAGACGCGCACCAGGGCTTCCAGGTAGTTCAAGATTTCTTGCCAGGGCAGGAATTCACGAATGGTCGACGCGATGACGGGTGTGCGACCCATGCCGCCTCCAACCATGACTTTAAAGCCCACCTCGCCCGCTTCGTTGTGCAGCACGTGCAGGCCCACGTCATGCCACTGGGTGGCCGCGCGGTCTTCCCGCGCGCCGGAGACGGCGACCTTGAACTTGCGCGGCAGAAAGGCGTATTCGGGGTGCAAAGTGCTCCACTGGCGCAGCAATTCGCAGAAAGGGCGGGGGTCAATTATTTCGTCTACCGCAATGCCAGCCCGCTCGTCGCTGGTGACATTACGGATGCAATTGCCACTGGTCTGGATGCCGTGCATATCCACAGACGCCAGCAAATCCATCACGTCAGCGCTTTTTTCCAATGGGATCCAGTTGAACTGAACGTTTTGGCGGGTGGTGAAGTGACCGTAACCCACGGGCATGTTCACGGTGCCAAAGGCGCCTTGCGTGGTGCTGGCAGTCTGGTACACCTCGGCGCTAGGCTGGTCGTAATCGCGCGCAATGGTGGCCAGCACGCGCAACTGGGCGCTGGTCAACTCACCATAAGGCACGGCCACGCGGAGCATGGGCGCGTAGCGCTGCACGTACCAGCCGTTTTGCAGCCGCAGCGGCAGAAACTCGTCATTGCTCAATGTGCCGTCCAGAAAACGGCCCAGTTGGTCGCGGTACTGTTCGGCACGGTTGTGAACGAACTGGCGGTCAAAGTCGGTGTATTTGTACATGGTCAGTCTCTCTATAAGCGCGCCGTGTTTAGGGGCGTGCGATTCTCAATAGTTACAGGGCAATCAGTTTCAAACCGGCATAGGCCAGCAAAACGGACAACAGGGAGCGGATGGCGCGCTCGGGAATTCGGGTCATCACATGCGAGCCGATCCAGATGCCGGGGATAGACCCCACCAGCAACTTGGCCAGCAGTGGCCAATCGACGGAACCCATCGACGCGTGTCCAAAACCAGCCACCAATGTCAGCGGCACGGCATACGCAATGTCCGCTGCCACGATACGTGGCAATGGCAGAAGGGGGTACAAAATCATCAGCACTGTGACACCAATGGCACCAGCACCCACAGAAGTCAGAGTGACCATGGTGCCAATCAAGGCGCCAAACAAAATGGGGAGCGTCCAGTGCAAAGGCTTGGCGGCTTTCTCTTCTTGTCCGGTGGCAATGGTTGTCGGGGATTTTTTCCCTCGAATCGCCTTGTACAGGGTTGCGGCCGCGGTGAGCAGCAGAGCAAAACCCAGTGTCGTGGTCATCAGTCCCTGTGCCTCGGCGCTGGCGGGGCCCACGCGCTTCAAAACATACAAGGTGACCAAGGCGGCAGGAATACTGCCCGCGCTCAAATGCGCCACCACCCGCCAATCAATGATGCGGGCCCGGGCCAGTTTGACCGTGCCACCCAGTTTGGTGAACGCCGCAAACAGCAAGTCAGTGCCGACCGCAAGGTAAGGCTTGACCCCAAAGAAGAAGATCAGGATGGGCGTCATCAATGAGCCGCCGCCGACACCGGTTAGTCCGACAACAAAGCCGACAAAAAAACCCGCAAAAATGAACGCTAAATCATGCATAGGAAGCCACTGTAGCCACGCTTCCTTATATTGCAAACTACATTATTGTGGTTTCTATATGCTTTATTTGAATAAGGAGGTGCTGTGTGGGTGTTTATTGCATTTTGGGTTTGCTACCGCGCAGCTCTTGCATGCGTTCATCAAAGTAGCTTCCGACGGTGTAACGCTCTGACAAGACCACATCCCGGCGAGGGTGCAAAAACAGCGGTAACGAAATGCGGGGTTTGAACCGTGCCTCGCCCGTTGGGTTGAGCACGCGGTGCACGGTGGACGGGTAGTAGTGGCCAGAGGCCTCTTCCAGCATGTCGCCAATATTGACGATTAATAAGCCGAAATCGCAGGGTACATCGTGCCAGGCGTCGTCCTTGCCCAGAACTTGCAGGCCTGGTTCGGTGGCCGCCGGCAGGATGGTGAGCAAGTTGATGTCCCCGTGGGCTGCCGCGCGAACGGCACCGAGCTCCTCTTGGCCAGTCAGTGGCGGGTAATGCAGCACCCGCAGCAATGTGTGGTCGCTCCCTTCCAACATGTCAGGCAAGGGCATGGCGTAGCGGGCTTTGACGTCGGCCGGAGAATGTGCCTCGACCCACTTCAACAGGGTCACCGCCAAATCACTGCCTTCTTTGTAATAGCGCTGGGCGGCGTCGGACACCTCCGCCGGGTAGCGGCCCCAAGGGTAGATGTGAAAAAACTCTTTCAAATCACGCTGGGTGTGGTTCTTCGCCGTTTCTGAAATGGACGGTGAAAAGTAACCATCAAACTTGACCGGGTCTTGCGCGTAATTGTTTTTGGCGTCTGACTTGAAAAACTCAAGCCATTCGGCGTAGATGCTTTCAACCAGCGATTGGCTCAAAGGGTGATTGCGCAACACGCCAAATCCGGTCTCATGAAGGCTCTGACAAAAATCAGCCGCGGCGGTGGGGCTCTGAAAATCAACAACGGGCAAATGCATGGCGTGTCCTTGAGTTGGTTTCGGTGCTTAGGCGGCCAGCCAG
>JBBKVN010000138.1:0-4110 GCA_037968455.1 Rhodoferax sp. | reverse complement strand
GCGGCGCCCAGTTGCTGGCTCAGTGACTCAAACGTGTGATGAAGGGCGGGTACGCCGTGGGTCAAAATACCGCCGCCCACCAAAAACATGGCAGCCGTTCCCGCCACCGACAGCGTTTTCATCAGGTACGGCGCCGATCGCAACACCCCGCGTCCAAAGCTGCGCTGCAGCCGCGCCGGCGTGGTCTCGCCCGGCAGTTGGCTTAGGTACAGACCGCCATCGTCCAATTTCACAATACAGGCCACCAATCCGTAGACGCCCAGCGTCATGAGCACGGCAATGCCGCTCAGCACCAGCACCTGGGTGGTCATGGGGCTGGCTTGCACGGTGCCCAGGGTGATGGCAATGATTTCGGCCGACAAAATGAAGTCAGTCCGAATGGCGCCTTTGACCTTCTCTTTCTCCAGCGCAACGACGTCCACCGCGCTGTCAGACAGAGCCTGCACCAGGGCAGTGTGATGCGCTTCATCGTCGGCCGGGCTGTGCAGAAACTTGTGGGCCAGTTTCTCAAATCCTTCGTAACAAAGAAATGCCCCGCCCACCATGAGCAACGGCGTGACCAACCAGGGTGCAAAGGCACTGATGACCAGTGCGGCAGGCACCAAAATGGCTTTGTTGAGCAGTGAGCCTTTGCAAACGGCCCACACCACGGGCAACTCGCGGTCGGCCTTCACGCCGGAGACCTGTTGTGCGTTCAGTGCCAGGTCGTCCCCCAGCACGCCGGCTGTCTTCTTGGTGGCGACTTTGGCGAGCACCGCCACGTCGTCCAGAATGGTGGCAATGTCGTCAATGAGTGCGAGCAGGCTGCTGGCCATGGTGAGAATCTTTCCTGGGTTGAGGCACGGGGCACAGATGGGGCATTGTCGCTGCCGCCCATGGCGTCGGTTGATAATGCCGCCACTACCGGGTTGATCCAGCCCCTTTCACTTAACAGAGACCCGCACCATGCACCGTGTCGCCATCAGCAGTACTGGCCTGTTCGTCCCTCCGCACACCATCAGCAATGAGGAGCTGGTCAAGGCCTTCAATTGCTTCTCCGATCTGGAGAACGGAAAACACGCCGAAGCCATTGCCGCCGGTACACGCATCGCCGTGCCGCACTCCAGCGTGGAGTTCATCGAAAAAGCGTCCGGCATCAAGCAACGCTATGTGATGGAGAAAGACGGCGTGCTGGACCCCACCCGCATGCACCCCAAGCTGCAAGCCCGGCCCGACAGCGAGTTGTCTTTGATGGCCGAGATTGGCGTAGCTGCCGCGCGCGATGCGCTGGCCCGTGCGGGAAAACAGCCATCCGACATTGACGGCGTGATCTGCGCGGCCGCCAATATGCAGCGGGCTTACCCGGCCATGGCAGTGGAGATTCAAACCGCCTTGGGCATTCAGGGCTTTGGTTTTGACATGAACGTGGCCTGTTCATCAGCCACGTTTGCGATTGAGATAGCGGTCAACGCGGTGAAAACCGGCTCGGCCCGCGCCGTTTTGGTGGTGGACCCGGAGATCACCTCCCCTCATCTGGCCTGGAAAGACCGCGACTGCCACTTCATTTTTGGCGACGTGTGCACGGCCATCCTGATTGAGCGACTGGACAATGCGCCCGCTGGCGCCTTTGAGGTGCTGGGAACTCGCCTGTTGACGACGTTTTCCAACAACATTCGCAACAACGCCGGCTTTATGTCGCGCAGCGAAGACCGCGATCCGCAGGACCGCGACCAACTCTTTTACCAAGAGGGGCGCAAAGTATTCAAGGAAGTGTGCCCTATGGCCGCCGAGCACATCACAGCCCATTTGGCCGCGCATGACCTGGTACCGGGCGGCGTGCGCCGCTTCTGGCTGCACCAGGCCAATTTGGGCATGAACCAGCTGATTGCCCGCAAATTGCTGGGCCGGGACAGCACCCCTGACGACGCGCCCGTCATCCTGGACGAGTTTGCCAACACCGCGTCAGCGGGATCCATCATTTCGTTTCACCGTCACCACGAGGACATCAAGGCAGGGGAAATTGGTGTGATTTGCTCGTTTGGCGCGGGTTATTCCATCGGCAGTGCGGTGGTTCGCCGCACTTAGCCGACTATCGGAGCGCGATCAGACCAAGTCGCGCTTCATCCGGATTTCTTCGACCCTGAGGTCGCCCATGGGCACGGTCTTGATGGTGGTCATCTCGCGTTTGAAACCGGCCATGTCGTGGAAACGCAGGGCACGCTCGTTGCTCAGCGGCACCCAGATGGTGACCTTGTTACAACCTTCTTCCACCAAGCCGTCACGGGCGGCGTCCCACAAGGCCAAGCCAACGCCCTGGCCCCAGTGCGAGGGCAGCGCGTAAATCGCCCAGATTTCGCCGGTGGTGGCGGGGGTCTTGGCGTCGCGTGAGCGGTCAAAGCCGACAAATCCAACCACGGTGTCGTCATCGGTGGCCACAAACACCTGTGGGTCACTGAATTCAATGGCTTCGCGCCAGTAGGCCTGGCTTTTGTCGACGCTAATGACGGGCGCTTTTTCGCCGGGAAACAGTGCTTTGAACGCGGCCTGGCTGGCGCTGGCGTGGATTTCGGCAATGACCTTGGCATCGCGCATCGTGGCGACCCGAACCTCAATATTGGACATAAAAAAAGCCTGGCTTGAACCAGGCAAATAATAAAAACAGAGGCGAATTGTCGCCGCATTCCCTTTTGCTTGCAGAAAACCGGATCGTGCGACGGATCCCGCGTGGGATCACCCCCGGGAAAACGCCAGCCTTGGTAGTAATTCCTTGTTACCCACCAAGCTGCTCACGGTCGCAAACTCACAGCCTTCAACACCCAAGGAGACTGCGATGACCAAAAAGATTTTGATGATGTGCGGCGAATATGGCGAAGACTACGAGACCATGGTGCCGTTTCAAACCCTGCTGGCCGTGGGCTACACCGTGCATGCCGTGTGCCCGGACAAAAAGTCAGGCGACTCCATCATGACCGCGATCCACGACTTTGAGGGCGCGCAAACCTACAGCGAAAAACCCGGCCACCGCTTCACGCTGAACGCCAATTTTGCCGACGTGAACACCGCCAACTACGACGCACTGCTGATTCCGGGTGGCCGCGGCCCTGAGTACATTCGCCTGAATGCCCGTGTGTTGGCCATCACCAAAGAGTTCGCCGATGCAGGCAAACCCATTGCCGCCGTCTGCCATGGCGCGCAAGTGCTGACGGCCGTGCCCGGCATCATCAAGGGCAAGCGCATCAGCGCCTACCCGGCCTGCCGCCCCGAAGTCGAATTGGCGGGCGCCATTTATGCCGAGATTGCCATTGACGCCGCCGTTACCGACGGCCAGTTTGTGACCGCACCGGCCTGGCCTGCGCACCCGGCTTGGTTGGCCCAGTTCATCGCTTTGCTGGGCACAAAAATCACCCACTAGCGCGCCGCGTGCCCCCGGTTTATGCTTGGGGGCACCTTGCCAGACACGCCCGGGAGATGACCATGTGCCAGATTTTTGTTCGCGCCAACCCCCAGAGTTATGAGGCCACCACCCGCAGCATTCGACTGCATGGGGTGGTGACCAGTGTTCGCCTGGAAAACCTGTTTTGGGACACGCTGGAAGAAATTGGCGCCCGAGACCACATGAGCGTGCCGCAGTTGCTGTCCAAGCTCTACGACGAATTGCTGGAACACAGGGGCGACATTCCCAACTTCACCAGCTTCTTGCGCGTGTGTGGCCTGCGCTATATGGCCTTGCAGGTGGAGAAGCGCATTCCCAATGACATGAGCGTGCCGATTCGCTCGCTCAACGCCCACGCGGTGCTGCACGGGCTGCGCCCCACCCTGGTGGAAGCCAGCGCGGGATAAAAACACCGCGATTTTTCAGCGGGTTGAGCGCACTGATTGCTACTATTTTCATAGCTACTCCCGCTTATCCTTATTGCGCAGAAGGCACTTTTCATCAATTATTTTCTAGACAGGGTATTGGCCCTTGCGTGGCGACGCCGTGGTGGCGTGCGTAGTAGCATCAACGCCTGATTCACTTTTCGAGACACGGAGGCGGCTGCCCCGGTGTCATTGCCGCTTCCCATGATCGCGCTCTTCACCCGCACGCTGGCTTTTTTCGCGCTGGCTGCCAGCCCGCTGCTGTCCCACGCC
>JBBKVN010000137.1:0-15468 GCA_037968455.1 Rhodoferax sp. | reverse complement strand
GTGCGTGTCGGCTGGATCAACGCCGTCAGCCACCAACCCGCAAGAATTCCCTCAACTTTATTGGATGCCCTTCGATGAACCAAGACATGTCGATCCTTCACCTGGTCCTGAACGCCAGTTTGGTCGTGCAATTGGTCATGCTGCTACTGATGGTTGTGTCCATCACCAGTTGGGCGGCGATCTTTCGCAAGCTGATTGCGTTGAAACGGGTGAAAACCATTAACGACGTGTTTGAGCGTGAGTTCTGGTCCGGCACCAACCTGAACGATCTGTTTGCCGCGGCCTCTCAAAACTCGCGGGATTCGGGCCCGCAAGAACGTATTTTTGCCAGTGGCATGCGCGAATACCAAAAACTGCGCGAAAAGCGCATCACGGACACCGCATCCTTGATGGACGGCGCCCGCCGCGCCATGCGCGCCAGTTTTCAACGTGAAATGGATGTCATTGAGACCAACCTGTCGTTTCTGGCGTCCGTCGGGTCGGTGTCGCCCTATGTGGGCTTGTTTGGCACCGTTTGGGGCATCATGCATGCATTTACAGGCTTGGCCGCCTTACAAACCGTGACCCTGGCCAGTGTGGCGCCGGGCATTGCAGAGGCGCTGGTTGCTACGGCCATTGGCCTGTTCGCCGCGATTCCAGCAGTAGTCGCCTACAACCGCTTTGCCCGCGATATTGACCGCATTGCCATTCGCCTGGAAACCTTCATGGAGGAGTTTTCCAACATCCTGCAACGCAATGTCGGCGCGCAGTCCGCCTCCGGCCACTGAGAGGAGTCCAGACATGCCAGTTATGGTCAGCCGAGGACGGGGTCGCCGCACCATCAACGAGATCAATATGGTGCCCTTCATCGATGTGATGTTGGTGCTGTTGATCATATTCATGGTGACCGCGCCCATGATCTCCCCCAGCATGATTGACCTGCCCAGCGTCGGCAAGGCGGCCAAGCAGCCCGACCAGGTGATTCAATTGATTCTGGACAAGAACGACTCGATCGAGATGAAGATCAAGGACAAGACCAGCTCGATTTCGCTCAAAGAAGTGGCTGCGGCAGTCAAGCAGGCCCAAAGCAGTGCTGAGAACTCGGCGGTCGTCATCAGTGCGGACAAGAACATCAAATACGAGACTGTGGTCAAAGTCATGGACACCTTGCAGCGCGCGGGGGTCCAACGCGTTGGTCTGTCGGTTCAACTGGCGAATTAGTGCTGGACATGATTGCTGCCACGGACCGTCTGGAGTTTGCACCGCCCACGCCACCTGGCTTTGGCCGGGCGCTGGTGCTCGCCCTGATGGCCCACCTGCTCCTGGTCGCAGCCCTGACTTGGGGCGTCCATTGGAAGAGCCAGCCATTGACCATGTCCGCCGAGGCGGAACTTTGGTCTGCAGTCCCCAAGGAAGCCGCGCCCCAACGCTCGGGTGCCAAGCCTGAACCGCAACCCGAGCCTGAAAAAGTCGTCCCGCCTGCGCCACCACCCAAGCCGCCGGCCCCCAAACCAGAACCACCCAAAGTGTCCGAGGCAGACATCGCCCTGGAAAAAGAAAAGCTATTGCTCAAAAAAGAGCAGGAGAAAAAGCTGCAGTTAGAAAAGCAGCGCTTGGAAAAACTAAAGCAAGAGAAGCTGGCTCAGGAAAAAGAACTGGCTGATAAGAAGCTTCAGGAAAAGCGCGAACAAGAGAAAAAACTGGCTGACGAGAAGAAGAAAAAAGCACTGGAGCTTGAGCGAAAGGCCGAGCTCGAAGCCAAAGAAGACGCCAAACGAATGGAGGCCCAACGACAGGCCAACCTGAAGCGCATGGCCGGCCTGGCAGGTGCCACAGGTGCTGCCACCGCCACGGGCAAAGACCTGCAATCCTCCGGACCCTCATCAGGCTACGCTGGCCGCATCCGCGCCCGTATCAAACCTAACATTGTTTTCACTGAAGACATCAGCGGCAACCCGGTCGCCGAGGTGGATGTGCGCACCTCGCCTGACGGCACGATCATTAGCTCGAAAATTATCAAATCCAGCGGCGTGACGTCGTGGGACGACGCGGTATTGAGAGCCATCACCAAGACCGAGACCCTCCCGCGCGATACCAATGGACAAGTGCCGGCATCCCTAGTGATCAGCTTCCGACCCAAGGACTGATCCGCCGCGCTGGGTGCAGCAGATGACCCAGCCCTGTTGATCGAGTCACCTGCGGGAGTAGCTATATTATTCATAGCTACTCCCGCAGTATCTATATAGGCTTCAGGCCTATTTCACTCATAAACAATCTCGGCCTTCCCACTGGCCGCCTGCACCCGCCAGCCCGCCAGCGCAGCGTTGGTTGGATAGAAGCGGGCCTGCTCTCCCAGTAGCAACTCGGCAGACGCAGCACCGCCAGCAGACTGGCAGCTCACCGCCAGTCGAACGGGCATTCCATGCACTTTTTCGCCCTCCTCCGTGGCCTCCCGCTGCACGGGGTAGTCCTTGATCATGCGGGCCACATCGGGGGCTTTGCCGGCACCATCTGAGTTAACCGCCACACGCAGGTATTTGCCGAACCGGCATCTTGCCTGCTCCAGATCCCAGATCTGGGTGACCGTTAATTGCATGCCGCCGGAAAATCGGTCGGGTTGTTGCTTGCCCATGACGATGATCAGCTCGTCGTCTTTCAACAGATTGCGATAGGTGGTAATCATGGCCTCGTCGGCGCGCGCCTCGATCATTCCGGACTTGTCGTCCAGCTTGAACAAACCCAGCTTGCCGCGCTGACCATTGATCACTCTGAAGTCGGTCACGATGCCGGCCATCAGTTGTGGCTCCCGGGTGTCGATCAAGTCGTCGATGGGGCGGCGCGCAAAACGCCTCACCTCTAACGCGACTTCATCAAACAAGTGACCTGAAAGGTAGAAACCGACCGCTGTTTTCTCCAAGACCAAGCGCTCCTTGATCCCCCACGGCGTGGCCTCGACCAAATCCGGCTCCTGCGTGCTGGAGCCATGGTCGTCATCCCCCCCCATGTCAAACAGGCCGCCCTGGTTGGCGTTGGCCACCGTCGCCGAGCCAAACTCAAACGCGCGCTCCAGCGACGCCAGCAAACTGGCGCGGTTGAGTTGAATCGCATCAAAGGCGCCGGCCTTGATCAAGGCCTCTACCGTGCGCTTGTTGATGCGGCTGCGATCCACCCTCACGCAAAAGTCAAACAAACTTTTGAAGGGGCCAACCACGTCCGCCGACGGCCCGGCGCCGCGCCCCTCGCGGGCGGCCACAATCGCCTCGATGGCCGCCTGGCCAGTGCCCTTGATGGCGCTCAGGCCGTAGCGAATCAACTTGTCCGACACCGGCTCGAACCGGCTCACACCACGGTTGACATCTGGCGGCTCGAAGGTGAGCCCCATCTTTAACGCGTCTTCGTACAAGACCTTGAGTTTGTCGGTGTCGTCCATCTCCACCGTCATGTTGGCGCAAAAGAACTCGGCGGTGTAATGCACCTTGAGCCAGGCCGTGTGATAGGCCAGCAAAGAATAGGCAGCGGCGTGGGACTTATTGAAACCGTAGCCCGCAAACTTCTCCATCAAGTCGAATATTTCGTCGGCCTTGGCTTCGTTGATGTCGTTCTTGGCCGCGCCTTCGCGAAAGATCTGGCGGTGCTTGGCCATCTCGTCCGCATCTTTCTTGCCCATGGCACGGCGAAGCATGTCCGCGCCACCCAGTGAGTAGCCGCCCAAAATCTGGGCGGTTTGCATCACCTGCTCCTGGTACACCATGATGCCGTAGGTCTCAGACAGCATGTTGGCGACCAGCGGGTGCGGGTACTCCACCACTTCGCGCCCGTGTTTTCGGGCCACAAAGCTGGGAATCAGGTCCATCGGACCTGGGCGGTATAGCGCGTTGAGGGCAATCAAATCTTCCAGGCGGGTTGGTTTGGCGTCTTTCAGCATGCCTTGCATGCCGCGACTTTCAAACTGGAAGACGGCTTCCGTTTTTCCTTCAGAGAACAACCGGTACACCCTGGCGTCATCCAGTGGCAGGTTCTCAAACGCAAAATTCTCCTGCCCTTTGTGGCGTTTCATGATGAACTCACGCGCGATTTCCAGAATCGTCAACGTGGCCAGTCCCAAAAAGTCGAACTTGACCAGTCCAATCGACTCCACGTCGTTCTTGTCGTACTGACTAACCGCCGAGTCGCTGCCCGGCTGCTGGTACAGCGGGCAGAAATCGGTCAATTTTCCGGGGGCAATCAACACACCACCCGCGTGCATGCCGACGTTGCGGGTCATGCCTTCGAGCTTGCGTGCCAACTCCAACAGGGTTTTGACGTCTTCTTCCTTGGCCTCTCGCTCGGCCAAAATTGGCTCATCCGAGGCATAAACCGTTTTATCGTCTTTTTTGCGATCTGCAGGTGGCAATTGCAAACTCACACTGACACCCGGCTTGTTCGGAATCAACTTACTGATGCCGTCGCAAAAGGTGTAGCTCATGTCCAGCACGCGGCCCACGTCTCGCACAGCGGCGCGTGCCGCCATGGTGCCGAAGGTCACGATCTGACTGACCGCGTTTTTGCCGTATTTATCCTTCACATAGTCAATGACCAGATTCCGGTTGGTCTGGCAAAAGTCAATGTCAAAGTCGGGCATGGACACCCGCTCCGGATTCAGGAATCGCTCAAACAGCAGGTTGTACTTCAGCGGATCCAAATCCGTGATCTTCATCACGTAAGCCACCAGGGATCCCGCACCTGACCCTCGTCCTGGCCCCACCGGGCAGCCATTGTTTTTGGCCCAGTTGATGAAGTCACCCACGATCAAGAAGTAGCCGGGAAACCCCATCTTCAGAATGGTGCCAATCTCGAACTCCAGGCGATCCACATACTTCTGGCGAACACTTTCCCGCTCAACCTCATTCGGGTACAGGTGAATCAATCGCTCTTTCAACCCCTCATGCGACGCATATCGGAAGTACTCCTCAGGCGACATGCGCTCACCGTTCACCAGCGGTGTCGGGAACTCCGGCAATTGAGGCTTGCCCAACACCAAGGTCAAATTGCAGCGTTTCGCAATCTCGACGGTATTGGCTAGCGCCGAGGGCACATCAGCAAACAAGGCCTGCATTTGGGCCGTCGATTTGAAGTACTGCTCTCGGGTGAATCGACGCACGCGGCGCTGGTTACCCAGAATTTCACCGTCGGCGATGCAGACCCGTGCCTCATGGGCCTCATAGTCGTCTGGCTGGCTGAACTGAATCGGGTGCGTGGCCACCACGGGCAGCCCCATTCGCGCCGCGAGCTTGACCGCCGACACCACATGGGCTTCATCATCCACGCGCCCTGCCCGCTGCAGCTCCAGGTAAAAACGATGCGGGAATATGCCGCCCAATTGCAAGGCAGCGTCCAAGGCGCGGGCATCGTCGCCCTGCACCAAAGCCTGCCCGACCGGCCCCGCCTGCGCGCCTGAGAGGGCCAACAAGCCCTCGTTTAACTCTTTCAACCAATCCAGCTTGACCGATGCCTGCACTTTGCCGGCATTTTGGGTCCATGCGCGGGCCAACATCTCGGACAAATTCAGGTAGCCCTGCTTGTTTTGCACCAGCAAAACAATGCGAGACAACGCGGACGCGTCCTTGCCCAGCCCCTCCAACCAGATTTCGGCCCCAATCAACGGTTTGACACCGCGTTTACGCCCTTCTTTATAGAACTTGATGGTGGCGAACAAATTGCTCAGGTCCGTGATGGCAAGGGCCGGTTGCCCGTCAGCGGCCGCAGATTTGACGATATCATCGACGCGATTGGTGCCGTCTACGACAGAGAATTCAGTGTGGAGGCGCAGGTGTACAAACATAGCCGCCATTGTAGAAAGCCCAAGGGGACTTATTTTGAAGATACTGGTGGTTGATGACCATGCATTGGTCCGAGAAGGTTTGCGCCAGGTCTTAAAAGGACTTGACGAGCAGATCTACGTCCTTGAGGCGCCCAATTGTGGTCGCGCATTTGAGCTGGCTGCCTTGCACCCTGATATCGACCTGGTGCTGCTGGACTACCATTTGCCAGACATGAACGGGCTGGCGGCTTTGTCAATATTTGGCAGAAATCACCCTGAATTGCCCATTGTGATGCTGTCCGGATCGGTCAACCCGCGGATCATGCGCCAGGTCTTGGCCCAAGGCGCCTCTGGCTTCATGACCAAATCCGGCCTGAGCGACGATTTGCTAGGCGTGATTCGGCGTGTGCTGGATGGAGAGATATTCACCCCGCCCGAACTTCTCAACTCCCGCGAGCCGCTTCAGCCGGAAGAAGCGGAATCTACGCCAGCCATATTTGTCCTGACGCCTCGTCAGGAAGAAGTTCTTTACCTCTTGATGGACGGTTTTTCCAACAAAGACATCAGTCGCAGTCTGGAGTTGTCTGAAGAGACCGTCAAAAACCATGTCAGTGCCATTCTTCGCGGCTTTGAGGTTCAAACCCGGATTCAGGCCGTGATTGCGGCCAGCGGCCACGGTTACGTCAAGCCTCTGCCCTTGGTCTGAGCCTGAAGGGCTAGGCGCCGCACCAAGCTGCGCAGTTTGGCCGGTCGCACGGGCTTGTGCAGCAAGGTCAGTCCCTGATTTTTGGCGTCCTGAATAAGCGCAACATCAGTGTTCCCACTGATCAAACAGGCAGGAACGGCGTGGCCCGCCATCGCTCGCAGTTGCCGAATGCAGTCCAAACCGTTGTCTCCGTCGCGAAGGCGATAGTCGCTGATGATCAGATTGGGGACGCCATTGAGCGACACTTCTGCCAGCGCGCCAGCAATAGACTCTGCCTGGCGGACCTGCGCACCCCAAGACGCCAGCAGTGCCACCAACCCCTCTCTGGCCAGCGCATCGTCTTCCACGACCAAGACATTTAATTGATCCAGTTCGCCGAAAAGGGCGCTTTCGCGACCTTCCTCGCGCGGCACGGGTACGCTGGCGTGTGTCAAAGCCAGCTTCAGCCTGAACCGGGTACCGCAACCCGGGGCCGACGCCAGCGTGAGTTCGTGCCCCAGCAAATGAACAGTGCGCTGGACAATATTCAACCCCAGGCCCAAGCCCTTATTTCGATCGCGCTCGCTATTGCCCACTTGAAAGAATTCCTTGAAAACAGCGGCTTGGTGCTCGGGTGCAATTCCAATGCCGCTGTCCCTCACTTCAATGTAGACAAATCGCTGATCGGCACTCTTCCTGCAGGCCAGCATTACGGTCCCAGACCGGGTGTAACGCAAACCGTTGGTGAGCAGGTTCAACAGGACCCGGTACAGGAGCGTGGGATCACTCATCACCTTGACTTGGGTTGGGCGAACCCGAAGCTTTAACCCCTTTTCGTCAGCACTCAGCATCAAACTGCTTTGCAGTTGAGCAAACAGATCGCCCAAGGCCACCGGGCGAATTTGCACATTCACCGCACCAGCGTCAAACTTGGAGATGTCAAGCAGGCCATCCAGCAAGTCCTGCATGGCACGCACGGAGGCGTCAATATTGCCAATCAATTGCTGGGTTTCGCCGTCATGCCGAAGCTGCGCCAACCTGGCGACAAACATTCCGAGCGCATGTGTGGGCTGGCGCAAATCATGGCTGGCCGCCGCCAAAAACCGGGATTTTGCCAAGGTGGCGGACTCAGCCTCCTCTTTCTTCTCCCGCAAAGCGGCAGTGGCAACGGCAACACGCTGCTCCAGCTCATCACGACCCAACTCCAGCCGCTCAGCCATTTGGTTAATGCCCTGCTGCAACTCGCGCAATGGGTCGTTTGGCAGCAAGGCGGCACGCGCCGACAAATCCCCCCGTCCAATAAGCTCCACCAAGTCAACCACGCGCAAAACAGGAACAACAACCCCCCGGCTCAAACGAGTCGCCAACAGTGCCCCCAAAATCACGCCAGCCACAGTCACAGCCAGGCCCAATAACAACATCTCCCGCTCGCGGCGGTCAAGCGAATCCCGTGAAAACTCAATCACGACATGGCCAAGCAATCGAGGTTCTGGTGCCGCATCGCCGCTTTTTCGGTCGAAGAGTCCTTCAACACCGACGGTGCTCTCTACAACGGGTTGCCACATCAAGTCGGTGCGCCGCACAGAATCATGCCGCTCGCCTTCTGCACCATTCAGGGCAGGCAAGGGATAGCCAAGCGTTCCGGCACTGGCCAACCAGGCGCCTCGCGCATCCAGAATGGCAACAGACCGAACATCCGGCTCCCGCATTCCGCCCAATGCAATGCCTTGAAGGTGCGCCACGTTGGCAGAAAACAGGCCATATTCACTGGCCGTCGAGACCTGGCGTGCCAAAGAGCGGGCCCGTTGCTCATGACTCCGGTCCAAATCATCGACCCGGGCGCCCAAAAACAGGGCAGCCAGCAACAATGCAATGACCGCAACAGGCAGCATGGCTGTCAGCAACATTCGGCTGCGGATGTCCAAAACCTTCATGGCGCGCCCTCGCGCCGGCGAAGCTGCGCAGTCAACCCTTCTACGGTCATGCTCAACCCCAGCGAATGGGCCACGTGTTCATTCACCGCGATAGTGAAGTTTTGCGCATAGGAGGGCGTGGCTGGCAGCGATTTTCCTTGTAGCAAGGCGCCTCGTGCGATCAATGCCACTTGTTGCCCAATTTGGGCCGGAGTCACATACAGCGCCAGCACCGCGCCGGCCCGAACATACGCCGGCGCAAACGCCACTAAGGGTACTCTGGCCCGAAAAGACGTCAACAACACGTTCTGGACCGAGCTGCCGTTGAATACGACCGGGTCCGCAAAAGCCAATATCGCATCCGCCCCATCCAGAACTCGCTTAAGGGCGGGGAAAAGTGGCTCGTCAGGGGCCACAACTGACTCCGCCAGTTGAAATCCCATCGATGGCGCCAAAGCCCGCAGTGTGGGGGCCTGAATTTGAGACTCAGGCCCCCACAAAACACCAATCCGCCTCACCGAAGGCAAGGCCAAGCGAATCAGCTCCAATTGACGACCCAGGGGCTGATCGAGGTAGATGGCTGAAAACTGAGACGACGCCTTGCGGTTGCTGCCCCGAAGAATCCGCTCAAAACTGCTTCTGGGCAACAACGCGCACAGAATTGGCACTCGAATCTCGGATGTCGCCAAAGCATGCGCTGCCTCAAAACCCAGCGTAACAAACACCTTGGCGGATCGATCACTCAACTGCTCCCACTCGTCGACAGTAACTCGTTGTACATCGCTACGCACCACCCCGCCCCGCTCCAACTCCGCCACCAGCGACTCGGCTGCCTCCACATAGGCTGCGCTGCGCTCGCTGCTCACAATGATCAGGCTGCTTGCAAAGGACGAGCCCGCCCCAAACAAGCAGCCCAGCCAGAGCACGAGGTGAAAAAGGTGACGACCCATCAGCGTTAGTTCGGGCTCAGTTCTCTATACGCAACGTCACGAAGGCGCGGCGCTCAAAGCGGAACAGATTGTCAAACTCCATATAAGGGGATTCCAGGTTTTGAACAACCAAGGCCACCTCTCCCGTCTGGCGACCCCAGCGCATGGGAATCCCCAGGCGAACGTCAGTTCGCGACATCGGACGTGCGCTGGCAACACCGGCACCCTGGGGCGCCACTTTGCTACTGTCCTGGTGCGTCAAACTCAGATCTATGCCGCCACGCAGGCGCTGGGTCAGCATCAAGGTGGTTGCGTTTTTCGGTGCCGCATTTGCGGAGTCGGGATCCTTCGACCTCACATCCGTGAACGCTTGCCCGACAACCAATTTCGCGTCCCGCCAGGGACGCCAGCTCAGTTGGTATTCCAGCCCCTGAATGGTGAAGTCCTCATGATTCACGTAGTCCCATGGGTTGGAAGGAAGAAGGGAGCCCGTTGTCAATGGGTAGGAGATTCGCCGGACCAATCCGCTAATACGCTCTTCAAAAGCGCGTACATCAAGGTCCAGCCCCAGGCTGGGCAAACTGGCCATATAGCCTAACTCACGGGCCAGCAAGCTTTCAGCCTCGATGTTTCCCCGTGAGGCCGTGATCACCGCCAAGGTTTGACCACTCAGGTAGTAGCGGACATTGCCATATTTTTCAAATGTGCTGGGTGGGCGGTAGGCCTTGGATATGCCAGCGCGCAAGGTGTGACCTGGCGCGACATGCCAGTTCAACATCACCCGCGGTGCCAGCGTTTTCTCGCTGGCTGAACTGTGCTCTAGCATGGCGCCAGAGTTCAGCACAAAGTTATCCAGAAATTTCCATTCGGCGTTTCCGAACACGCGCGTGAAACGGGTCCCCAAAGGGGCATCGGTGTCATAGAGCGCTTTTGACTCCACTTGCTCACGTCGCAATTCCCCCCCCCAAACGAAGCGCCAGGCGGGGCTGGCCCGCCATGTATGTTGGAGCGTCAGAGAATCATTTGCGGCACGTCCGCCAAAGTCCACCAACAAGCTGTCATTGATTCCATAGCTCTTCAGGGACAAGGGAAAATTGTCGCGATGGGTTTCTTCGGTGTGCGACAGCGTCAGCGCGATATCCGAGTTTTCGTTCAGTGTTCGGCGCCAGTCCAGCTGCGCATACCCCGACCCCGAATAGCGATCGCGTAGTGGATCAGTAGCGCGTCCCGCAAACCCTTTACCCGCATCAATGGACATCGAGCCCGCCCTGATTTGAAGCTCATCCTGAGCAGACGCTCTCAAGTCAGCCCTCAGATTGACCCGGCTGATCTCGTTGTGGCCGTTGGCCCCCGCCAACCCGTCCTCCGCCCGACGGTCAACCGTCAGGCGATAGCTGGCGTCGGTCGTGCCCCAGCCGATTCGGGCTTGAACGTCTCGAATACCGTTTTCCCCCGACCCGAGGGACGCTTGAGCGCCCAGCGTGTCCAAGGTGTGCCGAGTGACGATGTTGATCACCCCCAGCATGGCCCGCGCACCATAGGCTGCGGAGTTCGACCCCCGCAAAACCTCGATGCGCTCAATCTCTTCCAATGCCACGGCCTGCAAACCCAAACCGGCGCCGCCAAAAAGAAAGGGGGAGTAGGTAGAGCGACCGTCCACCAGAACCTGGATCCGTGCCGAATACCGGTCAAACCCCCCGTGATAGCTGGCCACCGGAGCCCCTTCCTCAACGGCGGTGCTCGTCTGAAATCCGGGCACCAAACGCAATAAGTCAGCCACGTCACGCGCGCCTGACAGGCGAATCATGTCCCGATCCAGAATGGTGACCGCCCCGGGCGTCTCGTCCAGGCGCTGCGGCAGCCGGGACACGGACAGCACGATCGGCATCTCGGTGAAGAAATCCTTTTCAGACAAGGCGTCCGGCATCTGAGCGCAGACAGACCCCGTCCATCCCAACACGATGGACAGAAACACAGAACGATTCATTGGTGCGACCTTGGTATTTTTATGGGCTCCCATCGCCTCATTTTGCCTTGCCGAGTCGCGTTTTCGGCTCCATTCGGGGCCAAAGCAGCAATTGAGTCCAACCGCTTGCCTAAAATCGGTGGGTGAACAACATTCTGAACATATCCGCCTACAAATTTGTCCCGATTGCGGACGCTCAAGACCTGCGCGAGACGTTGCTGGAGCGCGCGCTCGGTCGTGAACTCAAGGGCACCATCCTTTTGGCCGAGGAAGGTATCAACCTGTTTCTGGCTGGGCCAAGCGAGGCCGTTCGCGGGTTTGTGGCTGATTTGCAAACCGACACCCGCTTCGCCGACGTCAATCCCAAAGAAAGCTGGTCGGCCGACCAACCCTTCAAGAAAATGCTGGTCAAGGTCAAAGGCGAAATCATTCGCATGAACCACCCGGCCATTCGCCCGTCCAGCGGGCGCGCGCCGGCAGTCTCACCGCAGACGGTCAAACGCTGGTTGGACGCTGGGGTCGATGATGAAGGTCGCCCGGTCGTGACGCTGGACACACGCAACGCCTTCGAGGTCGATCAAGGCACGTTTGAGGGCGCCATTGACTGGCGCATCGACAAGTTCACAGAGTTTCCGCAAGCGTTGCTGGAACACCAGGCGGACCTGGCCGGAAAAACCGTGGTGAGTTTTTGCACAGGGGGTATTCGCTGTGAAAAAGCTGCGATCCTGATGCAAGAAGCCGGGCTGGACCATGTTTACCAGCTGGAAGGCGGCATTCTCAAGTACTTTGAGGAAACTGACGGCTCCCACTATCGCGGCGGATGCTTTGTTTTTGATGAGCGAAGGGCGCTGGATGCCGACCTGTCGATCGTCACACCCATCCCGGAAAATCAATGAACTTGGCGGGCCAAGCGGCCCGCCCGCTGATCGATCAGATCAATTCTTCGACCTGCACCAACCGGGTTGCAAACTCGGTCACGCGCTGGCCGTAGGCCTTGGCCGTGTCCAGATCGCCCTGAGGAATATCGGCTGCCGGGCTGGTGGGGCCGACTTGGGCCATCAAACCAGAGTTCGAACCAATGCGGTTGATGGTGCCGTCATTCAGCGCCGGTTGCCCCACCCAAATCATGCCTTGCTGCATTGCTAATGTGATGAAGTACTGGATGGTGGACAACTTGTCGCCACTGGGGCTGGCGGAAATGGTGAAGCCGCCGGCCACTTTGTCTTTCCACGCGCTGGTGAACCAGCGTTTGGAGGTGGCATCGGCAAACTTCTTGAACTGCCATGAGGCCATGCCCATGTAAGTGGGCGAGCCAAAAATGATGGCATCAGAAGCGTCCAGTGTGTCCCAATCCGCATCGGTGATGTTGCCATCGGCGTCAATGGTGATCAATTCGGCGTTGGCGCCGTCCGCCACAAACTGGGCGACGCGCTGGGTATGGCCGTAACCGGAATGAAATACAACTGCTGTCTTTGCCATGTGAATACTCGTTTTCTGAAGTGAAGGTCAATGATGAGCTTGCCTAGCAAGCTCGCGGGAAAAAAATGGGTTTGCGATTGTGGAAAATCAGGCGGTAAGGTCAAACACCAGCACCTCGGCATCCTTGCCCTGGTTCAAAGTGAGTTCAGTCTCACCATCTATCAAGGCGGCGTCGCCGGTCGTCAAAACCGTGCCGTTGACGCTGAGCGCACCTCGCACCAAGTGCACATAGCTCTTGCGCGATGGCTCCAAAGCCAGCGTGGCTGACTGAGCGCCATCAAACAAACCGGCGTACAAGCGGGCATCTGCATTCAATGTCACCGAGCCCCTGTCCCCGTCATGCGAGGCCACCAGCCGCAGCACACCTTGTTTCTCTGCATCAGCAAAGGTTTTTTGTTCGTAGCTGGGCTCTACGCCGGTGACGTTGGGCTCAATCCAGATCTGCAGCAAATGGGTAGTGGCATCGGGTGCGTGATTGAACTCGCTGTGGCGAACACCGGTGCCTGCACTCATGCGCTGCACATCGCCAGGCGGAATGGCCTTGATGTTGCCCATGCTGTCTTTGTGCGCCAAAGAGCCGGCCAACACATAGGTGACGATCTCCATGTCGCGGTGACCGTGCGTGCCAAAACCTTTTCCCGCCGCAATCCAGTCTTCATTGATCACACGCAGGTTGCCCCAACCCATGAACTTCGGGTCGTAGTACTCGGCAAACGAAAAGCTGTGCTGGGACTGGAGCCAACCATGGTCTGCATAACCGCGGTCTTTGGATTTACGAAGAGTCAGCATGAAATTCCTTTCGGGGTGAAGCGGTGTGAACCGATGCCTGAACTTTAAGGCGGCAGGCCCCTTTCGCCATCCACTCGGTTTGATGGCATCATTCAAAATATTCGAACTCAAGGACATCAACCATGCAAACTCCTCGTGACGTGTTGACCCCAGACGCCTTGGCCATGCTGCAAATCATTGCCAGCACGGGCAGCTTTGCCGGTGCCGCGCGGGAGCTGGGGGTGGTGCCCAGTGCCCTCACCTACCGGGTGCGCCAAATTGAGGATGCGCTGGATGTGTTGTTGTATGACCGCAGCTCTCGACAAGCCCGGCTGACTCAAGCTGGCGCTGAAATGTTGCGCGAAGGCGCGCGCCTGCTGGAAGAGATTGACGCGGTCGCCAACCGGGTCAAGCGGGTCGCAACGGGGTGGGAGCCTCAACTGACGATTTCGGTAGACACCATCATCTCCAAGGCGACGCTCATGGAGTTGTGCGACAGCTTTTTTTCACTCAACCCACCGACCCGAATCAAGCTGCGCGACGAAACGCTTTCTGGCACGCTGGAGGCGTTGACTTCGGGGCAAGCTGACCTGGCGATTGGCGTGACAGGCGCAAGCAATAACGCCAGCATTCGGACCAAACCCCTGGGCGACGTCAATTTTGTCTACGCCGTGGCCCCCCATCACCCGTTGGCCGATGCACCTGAGCCGCTGAGCGATGAGTTGATTCGCCAGCACCGCGCTGTGGCCGTGGCCGACACCGTGAGCCGCGGGGGTGGATTGACCTTTGGCCTTCTGGGTGGGCAAGACGTGTTCACCGTGGCCACCATGCACGACAAAATCGACGTGCAGGTGCGCGGGCTGGGGGGAGGATTTGTTCCGGACTGCATGGCCAATCCCTTTGTAGAAACAGGTCGATTGGTGGTCAAAGAGGTGGAGCGGCCCAATCGCCTGGTGGCGGTTCATTACGCCTGGCGAGACGCTGGAAAGACGGGTCACGGACGCGCCATGCAGTGGTGGCTTGCGCAGCTGGAAAGTGCGGCCACACGCGCCGCTTTACTCGCCCATCACCGGGGCGTGTAAAGTGCACATGGCACAACAACAATTGGAGACATCTTTCATGAGCACTTCCAAGTCCAAACCACAAACCCGCATCAAGCACTTTGCCGTTATCGGCGCAGGCATGGCGGGTATTGTTTGCGCTCGCACTTTGGCGCAGGCCGGCCACAAAGTCACCGTTTTTGAAAAGAGCCAAGGCGTTGGGGGGCGCATGGCCACCCGCGACAGTGCCTTTGGCACGTTTGACCACGGCGCGCAGTATTTCACCGTGCGCGATGCGCGTTTCCAACTGGCGTTGGACACCGTGCCCGGTGTTTGCAAACGATGGAGTGCCACCACCATTCGGGTGCTGGATGACTTGGGTTGCATTGCGCAGGCCGACCGTCCCACCAGCGAGGCCCATTGGGTGGCTACACCGGGCATGAAAGCCTTGCCCAGCCGCTGGGCGTTGCCCCTTTTGTCGGAGCAGAGTGTCGAACTGGAAACCCGTGTTAATCGCATTTCCCGAGATGCGCTGAACCCCAAGCAATGGCAGCTTCACACCCAGGGCCCGGCCGACGAGCAACATGTGTTCTCAGGCTTTGACGCAGTGTTGTTGGCCATGCCCGCCGCGCAATCCCAGGCATTGCTGCTTGAGTCCCAGTTGGCGGCCAACCTGAACAAGCAAATCGACAAGGTTCAAGTTGCCCCCTGCTGGACGTTGATGTTGGCTTTTCCGCAAGCCATGCAACCCGGTTTTTCAACACTCGGTCCCCAGTGGAATGCCGCGCGCAGCACCCACCACCGAATTGCCTGGCTGGCACGCGAGTCGTCCAAGCCCGGCCGAGGCGGGGTCGAACGATGGACCGTGCAAGCCAGTGCCGCCTGGTCGCAGGAACACCTCAACGATGA
>JBBKVN010000136.1:0-3148 GCA_037968455.1 Rhodoferax sp. | reverse complement strand
CTGGCCGATCAGGTGACCGTGGAGATTCGCCGCTTGGCGCGGGCCGAGGAAAACATCAAGGTCGTCACCCTGTGCGGTGGCGTGGCCTTGCGTGGCCAGCGCGCCTCGCTGGAGCATGGTGCCCACATCGTAGTCGGCACCCCCGGTCGCATCATGGACCACCTTCAGCGCGAGTACCTGAATCTGGACGCACTCAACACCCTTGTGCTGGACGAAGCGGACCGCATGCTGGACATGGGTTTTGTGGACGACATCACCACCGTCACCAAGCAATGCCCCAAAGAGCGGCAAACCTTGCTGTTTTCGGCCACTTACCCCGAAGGCATTGAAAAGCTGGCCAAACAATTCATGCGCGACCCGGTGCAAGTCAAGGTTGAGTCCCTGCATACCGAGAGCCTGATCGAGCAGCGTTTTTACGAAGTCACCCGCCACACCCGGCTGGCCACCGTGGCGCAGCTGCTGAACCACTTTCGGCCCATCAGCACACTGGCGTTTTGCAACACCAAGCAGCAGTGCAAAGACTTGGTGACTTACCTGCAGGAACAAGGCTTCAACGCCCTGGCGCTGTATGGCGAACTGGAGCAGCGCGAGCGCGACCAGGTGCTGGCCCAGTTTGCCAACCGCAGTTGCTCGGTGCTGGTAGCCACTGACGTGGCATCGCGCGGGCTGGACATCAACCAGCTGGAGGCGGTGATCAACGTCGACATCACGCCCGACGCCGAGGTGCACGTGCACCGCATTGGCCGCACCGGCCGCGCGGGCGAATCAGGCCTGGCCTTGAGCCTCGCTTCCATGAACGAGATGGGCTTTGTCGGCAAGATCGAGCAGTACCAAAACAGTCCGTCCACGTGGCACAAGGTGGAGGACTTGCTGCCCACCGGTGAAGGCCCCCTGCTGCCGCCAATGGTGACACTGCAGATTTTGGGCGGGCGCAAGGAAAAGATTCGCCCAGGCGATGTGTTGGGCGCTTTGACCGCAGACGCCGGCTACACCCGCGAGCAAATTGGCAAGATCAACGTGACCGAATTCACCACCTTTGTGGCGGTGAACCGGGACATTGCGCTACAGGCCATGCAGAAGCTCAACGCCGGCAAGGTCAAAGGCAAAAGCGTGAAAGTACGCCTGCTTTAAGGCCCACTTCAAGGCTTCGCTGTAAGGGAAAGTCCTACACGACGTACAGCAGTTTGCCGACTTCAGTTCATGGGACCGGGGGCTACAGTTCAATCTAGCGCTAACGACTTCGTCAGGCGCTGTGACCCCACCGGAGAATCCCAT
This sequence comes from Rhodoferax sp., assembly GCA_037968455.1. Lineage (GTDB taxonomy): Bacteria > Pseudomonadota > Gammaproteobacteria > Burkholderiales > Burkholderiaceae_C > Rhodoferax. The sequence continues at coordinate 1,873 of JBBKVN010000136.1, read as the reverse complement.
GAAAAACATCGAACTTGCCGTCAATCCCTTCAGCCTGATGATGGAGCCTGAGCGCGTGTTGCAGACCATGGAACGTTCGCAGGAGTTGCGTGGCCTGCGCCGCCACAAGCTGCGTCCGCTGGACAAACCTCTGATCCCCTTCACCAAAGAGGCTCTGGCCACCCGTGCCGCCAATGATGAAGCGCTGGACCTGGCTGAGCGACGCAGATACGCCGCCGCCTTTTTGTTGAACTGATCACACTTTTAGGTCACACGGGCTGCCCGGCAGGCACCCGCGCCCGCCTTCTCTCTTGCGACTGCCGTCGCAGCCCCTGCCAATGCGTCGCGCCTCAGCTCGCAGGCAATCACCCTCCCCGTTGAAAATTCCGTTGCCATCGGCTCGATCATGCCGTCGCGGGTGACTTGCGTGCCGGACTCAGGGCAGGGTTTTCATTTACTTGACATCTAAAGCTTTAGGCCTAAACTAATTGCAAGATCCCACTTGAACTGGAATTGCAATGAAGATTGTCTGTATTGGCGGTGGCCCCTCTGGCCTGTACTTTGCGCTGCTGATGAAGCAGAACAACCCCGCCCACACCATCACCGTGGTCGAGCGCAACAAGCCTTATGACACTTTTGGCTGGGGCGTGGTGTTCTCAGACGCCACCATGGACAACATGCAGCTGCAAGACCCGGTCACGGCGGCCGAAGTTCGGCAGGCATTCAACCACTGGGACGACATTGAGCTGAGCTTCAAGGGCGAGGTGATCCGCTCGGGTGGTCATGGTTTCGTGGGCATTGGCCGCAAAAAATTGCTCAATATTCTTCAGGCCCGTTGTGAAGCGCTGGGCGTTCAACTGGTGTTCGAGACCGATGCCGAGTCTGACGCGCAATACCCGGATGCTGACTTGATCATTGCCAGTGACGGCATCAACTCCCGCATCCGCAGCCAACACGCCGAGGTGTTCAAGCCCGAGATCACCGTGCGGCCCAACCGCTTCATCTGGCTGGGCACCCACAAGCTGTACGACGCCTTCACCTTTCTTTTCGAGAAAACAGAGCACGGCTGGTTTCAGGCCCATGTGTACAAGTTTGACGAAAACACCACGACCTTCATCGTGGAATGCACCGAGGAAACCTGGTTGGCTCACGGACTGGACCGAGCCGACCAGGACCAGTCCATTGCCTTTTGCGAAAAAGTGTTTTCCGCCAATCTGCAAGGCTCCCACCTGATGACCAACGCCCGCCACCTGCGCGGCTCGGCATGGCTGAATTTTCAGAGCGTCAAGTGCGCGCAATGGTCTTTTTTCAACGGAAACAGCCATGTGGTGCTGATGGGCGATGCGGTGCATACCGCGCACTTCGCCATTGGCTCAGGCACCAAACTCGCCATCGAAGACGCCATTGAGTTGGCCCGGCAATTCACAGAACTGGGCGACACAGCCGACCAAATTCCGACCGTTCTGACGCGCTACCAGGCCCTGCGCCACGTCGATGTATTGCGCCTGCAAAACGCCGCCTGGAACGCCATGGAGTGGTTTGAGGTGTGCGGCATGCGCTACTGCGACCAGCTCGATCCGCCACAGTTCATGTACTCCATGCTAACGCGCAGCCAGCGCATCAGTCACGAAAACCTGCGCCTGCGAGATGGCATCTGGCTGGGCGACTTTGAGCGCTGGTTTGCGCAGCGCGCCGGTGTGGCTGTTGCCAGCGGCCAAGCCGCCCCACCGCCCATGTTCACGCCCTACACGGTGCGCGGCCTGACGCTCAAGAACCGCGTGGTGGTCTCCCCCATGGCGCAATACTCCGCCGTGGATGGCGTAGCAGGTGACTACCACCTCGTGCACCTGGGTGCTCGCGCCTTGGGTGGCGCGGCCATGGTGTTCGCCGAGAT
>JBBKVN010000135.1:0-9610 GCA_037968455.1 Rhodoferax sp. | reverse complement strand
GCCATCAGGGTGTAGTGCTCGCTGGACTCAAACAGCTTGATCGACATCGAAGCGAGGGAGTCTTGCGAGAAAAAGAAGATGGTCAGCAGACTGGACAGGCCCAGGCTGATGGCAATCGGCATGCCAATCGCCATGCACAGAAAGAGGGCCGAAAAGAGAAGAAGCGTGTTCATTCGATGGCCTCTTTGGCTTTGAGTTTCATGGCATCAGCCGCTTCGTCAGCCAGGTGCAGGCTGTCGGTCTTGCCGGTGATGAGGTTGTAGAAAATTTGCAGAAAACGAAAGCCCACCAGCGCGTAGCCAATGGGCATGATGGCCAGCACCTTCCATTTTTCAATTGGCAAGTCGTCCATCTCAATGCCAATGTCCATGATCTTGCTGACGTAGACCGTGGCGCCATACAGCACAAAACCGACGTACACCAGGCACAAGAAAACCGCAATGAGGGAGACCACACGGCGCTTGGCGGGCGACAACAGGTTCACCAGTGCATCCACCCCAATGTGGGAGCCCACGCGCACGCCGTAGGAGATGCCGACAAAAATCATAATGCCGAAGCAGACTGTGGTCAGCTCCAGGTTCCAGGAGTAGCCGGTATTGAAAACATAGCGGCGTACCACCTGCATGAAGGCCAGCGCCGTCATGCCGAACAGCATGAGTGAAATGATCCACTCTTCAAGTTTGTCAAGAATTTTCATGGTTTGTTCCAAAAAAACCCCGGACTAGCCGGGGTGTAGGGTGAGGCTTTCGCTAACCCGTTTTACTTGTTGGCTTTTTGGGCAGCCTGGATCAGGTCAGCACCAATTTCGCCTTCAAATTGTTTCCACACCGGCTGCATGGCGGTGCGCCAGGCGGCTAGGTGCTCTTTGCTCATGGGCAGCACGGTGCCTTTTTTCTCTGCAATGACCTTGGCGCGGAAGGCGGCGTCTTCTTCCAACGCGACCTTGTTGCCGAACTTGATCGACTCGGTCATGGCTTCGCTCAAGCCCTTTTTCACGTCAGCAGGCAGCTTGTTCCACCAACTGGCGTTGGCGATGACCATGTAGTCCAACACGCCGTGGTTGCTGTCCATGATGTACTTTTGCACTTCGTGGAATTTCTTGCTGTAGATGTTGGACCAAGGGTTCTCGGTGCCATCGACCACGCCGGTCTGCAGGGCCTGGTACACCTCGGCAAACGCCAGCTTTTGCGGGTTGCCGCCGACTGCCTTGAACTGGGCTTCCAGCACGTCAGAGCTTTGGATGCGGAACTTCAGGCCTTTGGCGTCCGTAGGGCTGCCCAAGGGCGTGTTGGCTGACAACTGCTTCATGCCGTTGTGCAAGTAACCCAAGCCGATGATGCCTTTCTTCTCCATGGAGCGGAGCAGGTCTTGCCCTTCTTTACTGGCCTGGAAACGGTCTACGGCAGCGATGTCAGTGAACAGGAAGGGCAGGTCAAAAATCTGCAGCTTGGGGGTGTACTTGCTGAACTTGGCCAGTGAAGGTGCAATGATCTGCACGTCGCCCAGCACCAGCGCTTCCATCTCTTTGCCGTCGCCAAACAACTGGCTGTTGGAGAACACCTGAACTTCAACTTTGCCAGCGAGTTTCTTCTCGGCCAGTTCCTTGAACTTCAGTGCCGCCTGGCCTTTGGGCGTGACGTCGGCAACGACGTGGCTGTACTTGATGACGATGGGAGCGGCTTGGGCGCTGAAGCCGACGGCCAAAAGGGCTGAAACGATGGCTAATTTGAATTTCAAAATGTTCTCCTCGTTGAAAAAAAACCGCTTGTCTAAACGGACAGGATGGACTTTAGTGGCTTCGTAACCGATTGGTAACTGTGGCCTTCAACAGCTAGGGTTAACCCGGTGTCACTCGCGCCGCGTTGGCGGGAGGTTTTCCGAAATCCAGAGTGAACAGGACTTACCAGTCCTCGCAACCGCCCCCACCGCAGCCCTGAATGCCCATGACATCGAGTGGGCGGTCGTGGGTGAAGGCATTGCGCGTGGCATCAAAACCCACGGCCTCGAAATGCGCCACCATGGAGGCGTCCATGCTGTGCACGTGCTGTGGCAGCCACGCGCCCAGCTCGTCGGCCATCTGGCGCACGACATGGCCTTCTCCCTGGTGCCCGCGGGCCTCGCCCTCGCGCATGATGCGCAAAATGGTGGCGTGCTGGGTGCTGTGGCAGTTGTCGGGCGCAAAGCCGGTGGTCACCAACCAGCCGTCTTCCATCTTGAAGTGGGCGTCCATGGCGCTGATCAGATGTGACCAGCAGCCCATCAAGTCCTCGTCAGTAGCCAAAACCACCTTGGCCAGCGCCGCGACGATGGCTTGGTGGTCGTCGTCAACGGGTTGAAGGTGCACCAGCAAGGTGTCGCTCCACTCGGGAACGACGAGAGTGTCAGAGGTGGAGGTCATGTGATTCGCGCAAAAAGCGCACACGATAGCGGCAGGGCTCGCTGGCCGCCCTGACCCAGATCAGCAGCGGGTCAACTAACGGCGTTGGGGCCTACAAAGTGCCCCGCACAACATCCATCCACGCCGTGCCAATGCGCCGCTCCAGCGCCACGTGCACGGACTCCACCGCGCGGCGCAGTTGGGCGCGCTGGGCGGGGGTGGGGAGGTGAATACGGGTGGTTCCCGCCAGGCGCAGTGCTTCCAACGCCTTGTTGTTTTGCGCGTCTGCGATCTGGTTGCCGTACTCGGTGGCTTCACGCATGGCCTGGGCCAGCAAGGTGCGATCGTCGTCGGCCAGACTGGCCCAAAACCGCTGGTTCACGATGACGGCGTAGCCCAGGTAGCCGTGCTGGGTCAGGGTCAAGTCTGACTGCACCTCGTGCATGCCTTGCGTCCAGAAGTTGGACACGGGGTTTTCCGTGCCATCCACCACGCCGTTGGCCAGGGCGCGCCGCGTTTCGCTAAACCCCAGGTTCACCGGTTGCGCGCCAAGTGCCCGCATTTGCGCGGCAATCACCCGGGAGGCTTGCACCCGCATGCGCAAGCCCTTGAAATCTGCCGGGGCCAGCAAGGGGCGGTTGGCGCTCATTTGTTTGAACCCGTTGTCGAAAAATCCCAGGCCCACCAGCCCATGACGGCTCAGGCCCTTGAGCAGGCGCTTCCCGATGGCCCCCTCGGTGACGCGCCGCACCTCGTCCGCGTTGTGGAAAAAAAACGGCAGGTCAAACAGCTCAAACTCGGGAAACCCAATGCGCCCGAATTTGGACAGAGAGGGCGCCAGCATTTCAACCGCACCCAGTTGCAAGGCCTGCAACTCGTCCTGGTCGCCGTAAAGTTGCGCGCCAGGGTAGTGCAGCACTTCAATGCGGCCCTCAGAGCGCTGCTCGACCAGCGCCTTGAAGCGTTGCACGGCCAGTCCTTTGGGCGTTTCCTCGGCCACCACATGAGAAAAGCGAATCGTGAGAGCAGGGCGCGGGGCCGCCTGCGCCGCACGCGTGGCCAGCGCCGCAGCCGCCACGCCGTGCAGCCAGCGGCGGCGATCCAGGGGGGCGGGCCAGCTTGGGGAGAACATGCTGGCTATTATGCGGGGACACGCTGCCCCATCTCCTCACCACTGTGCCCACACCTCTTCTTCCACCGACACACCAGTCCCTCGACTTTTCCCTGCTGCAGCGCACCACTGGGTCGCCCACAGGGCGCAATCGTCGTGCCATGTGGTGGTTGCTGGGTTTGCTGCTGTTGCTGGTGGCGTCGGTGGTGGCTCTGGTCTTGTATTTGAATAACTTTGAGGCAGAAGAAGACGAGCGGCGCCGCGCGGCCGACGCCCAGTGGCTGGAGCAGGGCGCACAGTTCCACTTTCGCAGACTGGAGGACGACCTGCTGGTGCAGGCCCGTCAGGCGGTTCTGGGCGTTGGCGCCACGGTGGCCGTGAACAGGACCGGGGTCAGTGATCAAGGGGGCTTGCTGTGGCGGGCACCGGGCGTGGTGCTATCACACGGCTGGTTAGCGGCCGGCCCGCAGGACGGGCAAGGCGTGCCGCCCGAGCGCTGGACGCTGGACTGGAGCGCCCACCCCGCCAATGCGCAGGTGCTGGCCACCATGAAGGACATTGCCAGCGGCCTGCGCCGGGCCGCTTATGCCGGGCCCATGCGCCAGGCTAATGGAGCGATGAGCGATGTGGTTTGGCTGGCCGTGCCTTTTTTTGAACGCGGCCAGTTTGCCGGTAACTACCTGGCCGCCATCTCCATGGACAAGGCCGCAGTGAACATGGTGCCTGCGTGGTTCCAGCTAAACCACGTTGTTCGACTGATGGCCGACGACGTCGAACTGGCGCCCTCGACGCCTGCGGGCGACACGGTATACCGCGCCTCCATGAATCTGCCGGGCACCGAGTTGTATCTGGAGGTCGACCCCGTCGGGGCCAACCCGGCCACCGTGCCGCGCATCTTTTTTTTGGTGGCCTTGTTGTTCTTGTCGGGCATGCTGGTCAGCCTGTATGTTCTGCGGCGCGACTTTCTCAAACGCCAGCAAGTGCAGGCGCTTTTGCAGGCCGAAGTGGCCTTGCGCAAAGCCATGGAAAACTCGGTCACCATTGGTCTGCGAGCCTGGGACCAAAACGGCAAAATTTTGTACGTGAACCACGCTTTTTGCAGCATGGTGGGCTACTCGGCAGCAGAGCTTCTGGGGCGCTCGGCGCCGATGCCCTACTGGCCGGCTGACCGCGCTGATGAAATCCATTCGGTGCACCGAAAAGTTATCGCCCAAGGCACGGTCGACGCAGGGGTGGAAGTGCAGTTCCAGCACCGGGACGGCCGCTTTATCGATGTGCTCATTCATGAAGCCCCGCTGACCGCCGTCACCGGCGAGCCGCTGGGCTGGATGAGCTCGGTGTTGGACATCAGCGAGCGCAAACGCGCCCAACGCATGGCCGCCTTGCAGCAAGACAAGCTGGAGGCCTCGGGCCGGCTGGTGGCGGTGGGCGAGGTGGCCTCCACACTAGCGCATGAACTCAATCAACCCCTGGGCGCCCTGAGCAGCTTCGCCAACGGGCTGTTGAACCGCCTGCGCGGGGGCAACATCACGCTGCTTGAGATGGAGCCGGTGGTGGTGCGCATGGCCAGTCTGGCCGAGCGGGCGGGCAACATCATTCAACACGTCAACGCCTTTGCCCGGCGCCGCGAAATACTGCGTGTACGGCTGGAGTTGGCGGGGGTGCTCAGGCGCGTGCTGCTTAGCGCTGACGGTGCAGCGCCAGCGCTGGTACTGCTGCCTCCGCCGGGTCCGGTCTGGATTGAGGCGGACGCGCTGTTGCTGGAGCACTTGATCAACAACCTGGTGGGCAATGCGCTGGACTGGGCCGCTCAAGGCAAGGGGCGGGCGCAGGTGCGCGTGCAGGTCACGGTGGACCATGAGAGCCGCATGGCCGGTCTCATGGTTTCGGACTCCGGACCCGGCGTCAAGGAAGAAGACCAGGCCCACATTTTCAACGCCTTTGTCAGTTTGAAAGAAGGGGGCATGGGCATGGGGCTGGCGATATGCCGCTCCATTGCAGAAGCCCATCACGGACGAATTGGAGTGGACCGCGACCCGGTGCTGGGCGGCGCACGCTTTACAGTGTGGTTGCCGTTGGCTGATGAGCCGGCCAGAACAGCCTCCGCCGTGCCCCCGACTTTCTCTTAACCGTCCGAGTAACACCATGACCCGTGCAGCCATACACATCGTTGATGACGACCCCGATATCCGGGACGGCTTGGCCTGGCTGTTTGACTCGCGCGGCTACAAGGCCGCCACTTGGGACGGTGGTGCGGCTTTTTTGGACGGCGCACGCGTGCTGCAAGCTGACTGGGGCCATGCCGTGGTGCTGCTGGACATTCGCATGGAACCGCTGTCGGGGCTGGTCACCTTTGAGCGCCTCAAGGCCCTGGCCTGCCCCTGGCCCGTGCTGTTTTTGACCGGCAATGGCGATGTGAACACGGCGGTGGCGGCCGTTAAAAGCGGCGCCTGGGACTTCATGGAAAAACCCTTTCAGGACAACGAACTGGTGGACCGGGTGGAGCAGGCGCTGGCGGCGGCCAGCAAGGTGTCCACCTCGGACCAAGAAAGCCGCCGCCTCAAGCAGGCCCTGACCTCGCTGAGCCCGCGCGAGCGCGAGGTGCTGGACGAGTTGATCCGGGGGCATTACAACAAGAATATTGCCGACCACCTTGGCATCACACCGCGCACGGTGGAGTTTCACCGCGCCAATATTTTTGAAAAAATGGGCGTCAGCACGGCGGTAGAGTTGGCCCACCAGCTCGGGCGGCTGGAGCCCATGGGGGCTGCCAGCGCGCCCGTGCCCAAAGCCACCGGCCACTAACAAGGGGGTTTCATGACCAGGACCATCAAACGCATTGCCATCAACACCGGCGGGGGGGACGCCCCCGGCCTCAACGCCGTGATTCAGGCGGTGACCATTGCCGCGGACAACCTGGGCTGGGAGTGCTACGGCATTCGGGACGGCTTCAACGGCATTCTGTTCCCCGAGCGCTATGTCAAGGGCGGCGTGACCCGGATCACCCGCGACACCGTGCGCGGCATCGGCCACCTGGGCGGCACCATTCTGGGCACCACCAACAAAGGCAACCCGCTGAGCTACCCCGTGAAACAGGCCGATGGCAGCACCCACCATGTGGACCGCTCTGACGAGATCCTGGCGTATTTCGCCACCCACGAGATTGACGCACTGATTGCCGTGGGCGGGGACGGCTCACTGACCATTGCCAATGCGCTTCACCAAAAAGGGCTGGCCGTGGTGGGCGTACCCAAGACCATAGACAACGACCTGGACAAAACCTTCACCACCTTTGGTTTTGACACCGCGGTGTCCTTTGCCACCGAGTGCATCGACCGCCTGCACAGCACGGCCGAGAGCCACCAGAGGGTGATCGTGGTGGAGGTGATGGGCCGCTACGCCGGCTGGATTGCGCTGCACGCCGGCATCGCCGGCAATGCCCACGCCATTCTGATGCCTGAAATTGCGTTTGACATTGAAAAAGTCGCGCAAAAAATCCAGACGCGAGACGCCAACGGTCGCCTGTATTCCCTGGTGGTGGTGGCCGAAGGCGCCATGGCCTTGGACGGCCAGCGCGACGTGGCCGCGCCGGCCGAAAAAGGCCATGTGGAGCGGCTGGGCGGCATTGGCGAACACGTGGCCCAAGCCCTGCAAGCGCTCACCGGCAAAGACACGCGCGCCGTGGTGTTGGGCCACTTGCTACGTGGCGGCAGTCCCACCGCGTTTGACCGGCTCGCCGCATTGCGCTTTGGCGCGGCGGCAGTGCGGGCCCTGGACGAAGGCCAGCGCGGCATCATGGTGGCACTGGGTTTTCCGGGTGTGACCTACGTGGCGCTGGAGGAGGTGGCCGGCCGCATGAAAGCCGTGCCGCTGGACGGCGACACCCTGCAAACCGGGCGCGACCTGGGCATCTGCTTTGGTGACTAAAAACCTAAATTGCTATTGGTTTGATAGCTAGCTTCGAGGGTCCTGCCTGCGCTAGATGTCGATTTTGCTTGTATTTTGTCGTGCCTTAACGGGGCGGCAGAATCGCCATCGTGATGCGGGACACACAGGTCAACTCGCCCGCGTCGTTCACCATGTCAATCTGCCACACCTGCGTGGTGCGCCCCACGTGCACGGCCCGCGCCGTGCCGGTGACCCAGCCGCTGGTCGCTGAGCGCAGGTGGTTGGCGTTGATGTCCAAGCCCACCGCCTTGTAGCCCTCCGGGCAGGCGCAGTAGGCGCCGCTCGACCCCAGTGTTTCCGCCAGCACCACACTCACGCCGCCGTGCAGCAAGCCATAGGGCTGCTTGGTGCGCTCATCCACCGGCACACGGGCCCGCAGAAAGTCGTCGCCCACCTCCAGAAACTCAATGCCCAGATGCGACACAGCGCAGTTCGCGCTGAACGCGGTCAGCCCCTCAACCGAGATCGGTTTTTTCCAGATCGACATTCAAACTCCCCGCAAATTGAAAAATGAACACTATAAGAACAAATGGCAGTCAGCCCTTGTCGCCAAAGCGCAGGCAGCTACTGTTTTGATAGTGGTTTTTTCTGAAAAACTGGTCCGTAGCCATGGCTGGCGCGAAACCGAGGGCATTTACGGAGAAATGGCGCCCCACAAACTTGGTACCATGGGCGTAGGGAGTCCACAGTCGCCTCCGCCACCCAAGGTGACGGACACAGACCACAAGAGCAGCCTGCGAAGACGGGTGAGACGCGAAGGACTTGACCATGCCAACTGTGCCCGACCATGTGGGGTTGCCCACGGAACCCATTGGCAGCATTCCCAGGCCACTGGTCCTGATCGAAGCGCGGCGCGCCTATGAAGCCGGCAATCTGCCTCTGGCCGATCTGGAGGCCCATTGCGACGAGGCGATTCGCGACACGCTGGCCCGGTTTGAGGCCACCGGCTCGCCCGTCATCACTGATGGCGAACAGCGCAAGTACCACAACTTTGCCAGCTACTGCGTGCACGGCCTGCCCAACTTTTCGCCTGATGGTTTCAAACTGCAGTTCGTTAACCACTTCCGCGTGTGGCCCAGGCTCACGGCCGGCCCGTTTCGCTACCTGCAAAAGGGCGATGACTATTTGCGCCGGGCGCGGGCACTCACCACGGTGCCACTCAAACAAGCCATCATCTCGCCCTCGGCGCTCAGCCTGTTTTACCCCGCGCAGCCGCTGCCAGACTACAGCCGCGAACAGTTCATTGAGGACTTGCTGGCCGAGCACACCTCTGAAATCCGGGCCTGCCTGGCCGAAGGCGCCCACACCGTGCAGATTGATTTCACCGAAGGCCGGCTCGCCTACAAGATGGACCCCACCGGCGGCGTGTTGAACAGTTTTGTGCTGCTGAACAACATGGCGCTGGACCATTTCACGCCGCTGGAGCGCCAGCGCATTGGGGTGCACACCTGCCCCGGCGGCGACTGCGACTCCACCCATAGCGCTGACGTGGACTACGCCGAACTGTTGCCCAACCTGTTCGAGCTCAATGCCGGCAACTTCTTCATTGCGCTGGCGAGAGAGCCCGACCCTGAGCGTGTGCTGAAGATGATTGCCACCTACCTCAAACCCGACCAACGGGCTTTTGTGGGCGTCATTGACCCGCTGGACCCGCGCGTTGAGACCCCCGAAGAGGTGCGTGACCGCGTGTTGATGGCCGCACGCTACATCCCCCTGGCGCAGCTCGGTACCACCGACGACTGCGGCTTTGCCCCGTTCTCGGATGACCTGTCGACCTCGCGTGACACAGCGTTTGCCAAAATTAAAAGCCGTGTGCTGGGCACGCGCCTGGCCAGTGAAATCTTGTTGGGCGGAACGGATTTATATTTGTCCACATTGGATTCTGATTCTGAATTAAAGGCGTATAACAAGCCATGAGTTACGCCAGCGACACCTCGTCAGATCAGGCGCAGCAGCTACAACGTGCCGCGCTGGAAACGTCCGCGGCCGTGCTGCAGCGTCAGCGGCGACTGGTGCAAGAGTTGGCGCAGGCCAAAGCCACGCTGGACACCGTGGCGCAAGAGCAGGCCCATGCCTTGTCGCTGCTGCATTCCACCCTGGAGGCCTCCCCAGATGCCGTGGCAGCGGTTGACCTGTCGGGCAAACTGATTGCGTACAACCAGTCCTATGTGCAA
>JBBKVN010000134.1:0-3155 GCA_037968455.1 Rhodoferax sp. | reverse complement strand
GTCGCGTCAATGTCAAACAAGACCTCCACAGGCTTGTTGCCCACATTGGTGGAGAGAATCACCGACAAGTCCCGCATCAGGTGGTCGATGCGGAAGGGCTGCAAGTCCAGCGACATTTTTCCGGCCTCTATTTTTGAGAAGTCCAGAATGTCATTCAGCAGGCCTAGTAGAGACGTCGCGGCGCGGTGGGCTTTGTAGGCGTAATCGAGTTGACGCGATGACAGCGCTGTCTGCTGAAGCAAGGTCAGCATGCCCAGAATGGCATTCATGGGGGTGCGAATTTCATGGCTCATATTGGCCAGAAATTGCCCCTTCGCGAGCGTTGCCGCTTCGGCGGTTTCCTTGGCCTCACGCAGCCCGTTTTGATAGTCTTTCTCGGCGCTGATGTCCTGACTGACCCCAAGATAGCCCGTGCTCTGGCCCTGTGCATCGGTGAGTTGTGTGACAACCAACGACACTGGAAAGCGGCTACCGTCCTTTCGCATGTAGCTCCACTCGGCCTTCTTGCCCAGCATGGCGGGATCCAGCAAAACTTCAAAGCCCGTGACGGTGCGCCCGACCTGAGCCGACAAGCTCGTCGCCCGACTCTCCACCTCGTCCGAGTCATGAATCAGTTCCGGGGTGTGGCGTCCAACCACGTCTTCAGATGCATAGCCCAGCATGCGCTCGGCGCCCTTGTTGAACAAAGTGATCAGGCTGTCGGCGCCAATCGTGATGATGCCGACCTCCGTGGCAGCATCCAGCACCGACTGCAGCATGCTGGTGGTACGGGCAATTTCGGCCTCGGCTTGTTTGCGCTGGGAGATGTCAGCATAAGTCGTGACGAAGCCTCCGCCAGGCATGGGCGCACCGCGCACTTCCAACGCCATTCCGCTCGGTCGAACACGCTCAAACACATGCAGTTGAGGGTGCTTGGCACGCTCCAGAATGGTTTGTATCGCCTGCTCTTGGTCCTCCGGGCCGTACTCGCCTCGTTCGGCGTTGAAGCGAATGATTCGCTCAAATGAGGTGCCCTCCTTGAGAAACAAGTCGTCCGGAAAGTCAAGATTGGTTTGAAAAAGCTGATTCTTGGCAATCAGGTTCAACTGGCCGTCAAATGCACTCAGGCCCACGGGGACGTTGTCCAAAATGCTTTGCATGATGGTATTGGTGCGTTGCAGCTTTTCCTCGTAACCTTTTTGTGCAGATATATCAAGGTGGATTCCTGAAATCCACAACACCTTGCCGTCAGCCGTGCGAGCGGTCACCGTGCCCCGGGTCTGGATCCAGACCCAATGACCCAATCGGTGGCGCATGCGCAGCACGGTGTCGTAGTGTTCGATTTCGCCCCGGATAAGCTCGTCCAGAAGCGCTGTCGCCCGCTGAAGGTCACCGGGCTCACAATGCTCCTGCCAGGTTCGCAGGCTGACCGGTTGCAACTCTTGCTTTGTGTAGCCAATCATGGTCGCCCACAGATCATTGACCTCGACCGCATCGGTTTGAACATTGAGCGCCCAGGTGCCGGCATGGGTTCCGGCAATGACGCGCTTCAGGTGCTCACGTTCTTCTGCCAGCGCCCGTTGCGTGAGCGTGGCCGTTGTGACGTCAGTTCGAATGGAGATGTATCGGTCAATCTGGCCGCTGTCATTGACATATGGCGCGATGAGCGTATCCACCCAGTAGAGTGAGCCATCCTTGGCTTGGTTGCACACCACGCCGCGCCACGGGTGGCCGGAAGAAATCGTGGCCCACATCTGGGACCAAAACTCGTCGTCTTGTTGATTGGATTTGACGATTCGATGGTTGTTTCCGATCAGCTCGTTCTTGGGGTAGCCGCTGACCTCGCTAAAGAGGTCATTTACATAAGTGATATTTCCCGCCGGGTCAGCGATGGAAACCAGCGAGTGCTGGTCAATGGCACTCATCAGCGTTTCGGAGTCACGCAGTGCTTGGGCCAAACGCTGATTCGTTGCTTTTTGATGCGTGATGTCACTGGCGACCACAACGTAGCCCGAAACCTGTCCGTCCTTAGCATGCTCGGGTTGCAGATCAAGGTCCAGCCAAGCGATATCACCGGTGTCGCTTGTCTTTGACAGGGTCTGGCGAAGACTTGTCTTTTTCGCCAGCGCATTCAGCAGTGCTGCTCGGTTCCCTGCATCGTCTGAATGTGTGCTGAAAAGATCTTCGAGACGGAGGCCTGTTGAGCGCCCCTCCTTGAGGTCGAACATACGGTTGAATGCGGCATTGCTCCATTCAATCTTTTGATTCGTCCCACAAATCACGACCAGGTGAGATGTGTGCTGAATAACCCGGGCCATCCGCGCCAGGTCACGGGTCAAGACTTTGGCATGCCGGCGATCCCGATCCCGGACCCTGAGCACCAGCCAGACCACATAGGCGAGGAGCAAGCTTAAGCCGACGCCCACAGTCGCCACCAGCCTGGGGGTGGCCCGGTCAATGCGGGCGTCAAATAGGGCGCTGCTGCCAGCGCGAAGCAGCAGGGGGTTGCCGCCAATGAAGACGGTTCGCGTCTGATGAAATGCGCGGCTTGATTCAAAGTTTGTCGACTCGATGTGGCCGCTGGTGCCGACCACCTTGGTGTGGGACGAGAAAACGACTCTTTGGTTGACCCCGCCCAAGGTGTCGTTAAGCTCGAAGTCAATGTCGCCGTAGGTTTCATTCGCGGCCTTTCTCAGCAGCTCGTTGGCGACCAGGGGAGAGAAGAAAATCCCGATCAAAGCGGCCCGTCGCTCGCGGCCAGTGGACGGGGTCTTTCCACCGGCATACACCGGCATGAGATAGTGAAACCCGGCGCCTCGCTGGCCATCCTGCACCAGGGTGATGGATCCGGTCAGGCTGGGAATCCCGGAGCTGATGGCTCGCTCTACCGCCTCACGGCGGACGGCCTCGGCTCCAACGTCCAAGCCTTGGGCCGCCAAATTGGTTGCCAGCGGCTCGATGAACTTGATGACGTACATCTCCTCTTCATCGCCCTTGGTTTTTACAGTGAAGTCGGAGGCCTGATCCGCGCGCTCCCCCGCTTCAAATTCTTGCAGGTCTGAGCGCAAAACCCGTTCAATATAGCCAAACCCTCGCACCCCCGGAAACTCTTTGGACATGTCGCGAGCATTGACATAGGCGCGGAAATTGTCTCTGCGCATGGTGCCGTGCAGTGA
>JBBKVN010000133.1:0-2523 GCA_037968455.1 Rhodoferax sp. | reverse complement strand
CCCACCTTGACTGCGCCCTCGGTGTCCTCCGGCATTTCAATGTTCGCCAGCAGGTCAATCTTTTGCCCATCCAGGGTCACCGACGGCGTGTGCAGCAGACGGCCCAAACGACCCCGGTCCAGCTCATGCTGGCGCTGCTTGAACCCGTATTCCGCCAGGATGATGGGCGAGGGGTCAACCACCACCACACCCGCATCGCCGTCAATGATCACCCAGTCGTCCTGCAGCACCAACTGACTGCTCAGCCGGGCTCCGACCACCGCGGGAATATCCAGACTTCGCGCCACGATGGCCGTGTGCGAGGTCCTGCCACCCACATCGGTGATAAAGCCGGCAAACACGCTTTGTTTGAACTGCAACATGTCCGCCGGTGACAAGTCGTGGGCCACCAGAATCAGGGGCACGTCCACCGTGTCATCCAGCAACAGGTCTTGCTGAGAGCTGGTTCGCTGAGGCCGGCTCATGGACTGCATCATGGGCGACGCAACGCCTTTCATGGCGCGCAAGACCTTTTCCGTGATCTGCTCCAGGTCGGCCTTGCGCTCGCGCAGGTACTCGTCTTCCATCTCGTCAAACTGGCGCGCCACCACCTCCAGCTGCGTGGTCAGCGCCCATTCGGCGTTGTATAGGCGGTCTGTGATCCAGTGCTTGACGCCAGCGACCAACTCCTCATCTTCCAGCAGCATCAGGTGAACGTCCAGCAGCGCCGTCAACTCCTGAGGCGCCTCTTTGGCGGTCATGTGCGTAATCGTGGCCTGCAGCCGGTGCAATTCATCCATGACCGCATCGCGTCCCGCGCGAACCCGGTCTATTTCAGCCTTGACCTGGTCTGCTGAAATGAAATAGTGCGCCACATCCACGCGGCTTGAGCCCACCAACACCGCACGGCCAATGGCGATGCCGCGTGCGACCGGCAAGCCATGTATGGAGAAAGTCACTCACCCTCTCCAAACTTGTCCTCGACGAGGGCGAGTAAGGCGATCATGGCCTCTTCTTCGCGCTCGCCGTCCACATCAATCACCACCGTGCTGCCCACGCCCGCAGCCAGCATCATGACGCCCATGATGCTTTTGGCATTCACGCGGCGCTCGCCTTTGGCCATCCAGACCTCGCATGGAAAACTGCCAGCCAGCTTGGTCAGCTTGGCAGAAGCCCGGGCATGCAAGCCCAGCTTATTGCTGATGGTGGTGCTCGTCTTGATCATTTGTCTTTCTTTGTTGATTTTGAGGCGCCGTCACAGCGACAGACATGACCCCCTGCGTACCTCCCGCCAGCGAACGCGTTACCAGGGATTCCAGCGGCTCATGGAGGTAAGTTACCGCCCGAAGCAGCATGGGCAAATTCACGCCCACCACCAGTTTGGAACCCACGCCATCCACCAGTTTCTGCGCCACGTTACAAGGCGTGGCACCAAATACATCGGTCATCACCAGCACGTTGCCGGCCTTGAGCAAGGCCATGGCCTGGCGTGCACCCGCCAGCGATTCTTCTGGCGCAACGTTGGGCTGAATATCAAACGCTCCCACCGCGTCCGGCCTTTCGGGAAACACATGCAACACACACTGGCGCAGTGCACTGGCCAGTGGCGCGTGAGCGATGATGAGAATGCCGTTAGTCATGGTTGAAACTTTGGATAGTCGCAGGTCCGGACTCGTTGTGCCGTTTGACTTGCAATCCCTGTTTGGCGTGATTATGGCTGCTAGAGTGCCTTCTCAGGGCACTCGGCCTACTCCACCCGAATACCGTCAAAATAAGTCTGCGCCACCTCGTCCACATCACGGTCCGCGTAGACGGCGGCCTGGTAAAGCGACCCGCCCACAACAAACCACGCAGCCCGCATCGCCACCGGTGATCCATCAGCCCGTTTGCCTGTGGCGCTAATTTGCCTGGGCAACAAGGTCGCTGCGGCTTTTTTCAAGGCAAAGGGCTGCTCGCTGCTTGGCGCGCCCTGCATGCTGGCCAAGGTGCCGGTCTGCCACAAAGCACGCAGGGTTTCAGCATCCACCGCACCGTCCAGCGCCACGTGCGCCAGGGTGAACATCGCGCCGCCCGCCTCACAACCCGTCATGGCCATTTTCACTTCATGCTCCCCCAGCGCCACCACCTGAACCCCTTGATCGGGCCGGCAGGGAAACAGCGCCAACAAAGCCGCGCCGTCCGGGCGCACCTCGCGCCAGTTCAGGGCCGGGCTACACGCCACCAGCAGCAGCGACAGCGCGCTGGCCGCCAATGCACTTGCCGGCCCCCTCACGGCACTCAGTTCAGCGCTCCAAAAACTTTTTTAAGCACCGCACTGCCGGTTCCCACCGGGTCCTGGCGAATCTTCTTCTCTTCCTCGCCAATCATCAGGTACAGGCCGTCCAGCGACTTGCCGGTGACATAGTTCTCAATATTGGCTTCGTCTTTTTTCAACAATCCAAGACTCGCCGCTTTGCCCGCCACCTGGTTGTACTTGTCCGCCATGCCCACTTTGGCCGTGGCTTGGGTCACCACTGGCAAAAACTTCACCGCCAAGGGCTCGCG
>JBBKVN010000132.1:0-5777 GCA_037968455.1 Rhodoferax sp. | reverse complement strand
GGCCCGCCGCCAATGATGAGCAGGGTTGTGTGTTGGATTTCCATGCCTTACTCCACGAACAGGGTGGCCGGACACTCCAGATAGCCACGTATCAATTGAACAAACTCGGCCGCATGCAGGCCGTCTACGACGCGGTGGTCAAAGCTGGATGAGAGATTCATCATCAGCCGCGCCACCACGGCGCCGTTGCGAATCATGGGCCGCTCGACCATGCGGTTGACACCCACAATCGCCACCTCGGGGTGGTTGATAACCGGGGTGGTCACGATGCCACCCAAGGCACCCAGGCTGGTGATGGTGATGGTCGAGCCACTCAGCTCGTCGCGTGTGGCCTTGCCGCTGCGGGCAGCTTCGGCCAGTCGCGTCACTTCGGCCGCGCAGGCCCACAGGTCACGCGTTTCGGCGTGGCGAACCACGGGCACCATCAAACCGGCTTCACTTTGCGTGGCAATACCCAAATGCACCGCACCAAAGTGCGTCGCCACGGCGGCCTCGTCGTCGTAGCGGGCGTTGATTTGCGGAAATTGGCGCACCGCCAGAATCAGGGCGCGCATCACAAAAGGCAGCATGGTCAGGCGACCGCGCGTTTTTCCATGTTGGGCATTGAGCTTGGCGCGCAGGGCTTCAAGCTCAGTCACGTCCACCTCTTCGACATAGGCAAAGTGGGGAATGCGGCGCTTGGACTCTTGCATCTTCTGCGCAATCTTGCGGCGCAGGCCAATCACAGGCACGGCCTGTTCATCATTGCGCTTGGCATAGCGCTGGTCCGCCTGATCGGCGGCCGCGCCCTGGCCGGCTCGCGCGGCGAAGGCGTCCAAATCCTCGTGCGTGATGCGGCCAGCCGTGCCGGTGCCCGGCACAAACTGCAGCTCCACGCCCAAGTCCCAGGCTCGCCGGCGCACGGCGGGCGAGGCGATGGGTTTGTCGCCCAACTGGCGGGCGTGTGGTGCCGACGCGGCAGGCGCACTTTCACGACGGGTGGGCGCGGGTGTCGCGGGCGGCGCAGCTGGCGTCGGTTTTGCAACGGGATCCGGCGTTGGCGCCGCCGGTTCGGGGCTGGCCGGTGCGGCCGACGGCGCCACGGCGCTGTCTTTCACGTTGCCGGCGCCTTCGACTTCAATGCGAATCACCTCGGAGCCCACGGCCATGACCTGGCCCACGGCCCCGCCCAAAGACAGCACCTTGCCGGCGACCGAGGACGGAATTTCGACCGTGGCTTTGTCTGTCATGACGTCAGCCAGGATTTGGTCTTCCGCCACCAGGTCGCCCACCTTCACGTGCCAAGCAACCAACTCCACTTCGGCAATGCCTTCGCCAATGTCTGGCATCTTGATTGTGTGAATACCCATCATGCCTCCATCGTGCGTTTAAACGCTTCTGCGACCCGTTTCGGGCCAGGAAAATACGCCCACTCCTGGGCATGGGGATACGGGGTGTCCCAACCGGCGACGCGCTCAATCGGCGCCTCCAGGTGGTAGAAACAATGCTCCTGAATCAGCGCAATCAGTTCGGCACCAAATCCGCTGGTGCGGGTGGCCTCGTGCACCACCACACAGCGCCCGGTCTTCTTGACCGAGGCGACGATGGTCTCCAGGTCCAGCGGCCAGATGCTGCGCAAGTCGATGATCTCGGCGTCCACGCCGCTTTCTTGCGCCGCGGCCTCGGCCACGTAGACCATGGTGCCGTAGGCAATCACGGTGAGCGCTTTGCCGGGGCGGGTGACGGCGGCGTTGTCCAGCGGCACGGTGTAGTAACCCTCGGGCACCATGCCCATGGGGTGTTTCGACCAGGGCACGACAGGCTTGTCATGGTGGCCGTCAAACGGGCCGTTGTACAGACGCTTGGGCTCCAGAAAAATCACCGGGTCGTCGTTCTCAATCGAGGCAATCAACAAGCCCTTGGCGTCATACGGGTTGGACGGCATCACGGTGCGCAAGCCGCAAACCTGGGTGAACATGGCCTCAGGGCTTTGGCTGTGGGTTTGCCCGCCGTAAATACCGCCACCGCAAGGCATGCGAATCGTCATGGGGCAGGTGAAATCACCGGCCGAGCGGTAGCGCAGGCGCGCCGCCTCCGAGACGATCTGGTCACTGGCGGGATAGAAGTAGTCCGCAAACTGGATTTCCACGACTGGGCGAAGGCCATAAGCCCCCATGCCCACCGCCGTGCCGACAATGCCGCCTTCAGAGATGGGGGCGTCAAACACGCGCGAACTGCCGTACTTCTTTTGCAGGCCTTCGGTGCAGCGAAACACGCCGCCGAAGTAGCCCACGTCCTGGCCATAAACGACCACGTTGTCGTCACGCTCCAGCATCACATCCATGGCCGAGCGCAGCGCCTGAATCATGGTCATGGAAGATGTGGCCCCCACGCTTGTCGCTGCGCGTACTGCGCTGCCCCCCGAGGGGGCTGAACTTGCTCGGGGCGGCCCTTCGCGGCGTTCGCTGTCATTTGCGTTGTCATATTGATTGTTCATGGTCAGATCCCCAGTTCCTGGCGTTGGCGACGCAGGTGTTCTGGCATCTCCTTGTAAACATCTTCAAACATTTCGGCCGGGCTGCGCATGAGGCCGTCGGCCATGGAGCCATATTTCTCAGCCTCTTTTTGCGCGGCGGCGACTTCGGCCTCCAGCTCTTTCTGTGTCGCCTCATGCTCAGCGTCAGACCAAATTCCCAAGCCAATCAAATGCTGCTTCATGCGCAGGATGGGGTCACCCAGGGGAAAACGGGCGGTGTCATTGGACGGGCGGTATTTGCTGGGGTCGTCCGAGGTGGAGTGCGGCCCGGCGCGGTAAGTCACCCACTCAATCAAAGTGGGGCCGAGGTTGCTGCGCGCGCGCTCCAGCGCCCATTGCGAGGCGGCGTAGGCGGCCAGAAAGTCATTGCCATCGACGCGCAGGGAGGCAATGCCGCTGCCCACGCCGCGGGCGGCAAAGGTAGTGCCTTCACCGCCGGCAATGGCCTGAAAGGTGGAAATCGCCCACTGGTTGTTGACCACATTGAGAATGACCGGCGCCCGGTACACGTGGGCAAAGGTCAGACCGGTGTGAAAGTCGGCCTCGGCGGTGGCGCCATCGCCAATCCAGCTGGACGCCACCTTGGTGTCGCCCTTGATGGCCGAGGCCATGGCCCAGCCAACCGCCTGAATCACCTGCGTGGCGAGGTTGCCAGAGATCGAGAAAAAGCCTTGTTTTTTGCTGGAGTACATCACCGGCAACTGGCGGCCCTTCAAGGGGTCTTGCTGGTTGGAATACAGCTGGCAAATCATCTCCACCAGCGACACATCTTCGCGCGCCAGCAGCAGGCCTTGTTGGCGGTAGGTGGGGAAGCACATGTCGCCGTCGGTCAAGGCCATGGCATGGGCGCAGGCAATCGCCTCTTCGCCCAGGCACTGCATGTAGAAAGACATCTTCTTCTGGCGCTGCGCAATCAACATGCGGGCATCAAACGCGCGCGTCTTGAGCATGGCGCGCAGGCCACGGCGCAGCTGATCGTTGCTGAGCTGCGGCGCCCACGGGCCCACGGCGTGGCCGTGCTCGTCAAGCACGCGAATCAGCGTGAAGGCCAGGTCTCGGGTTTGGGCCGCCTGCACATCCACCGGGGGGCGGGGCACGTCACCGGCAGCGGACAGGGGGAGGTAGGAAAAGTCTGTGTCATGACCTGGTCGCCCGGTGGGCTCAGGGACGTGCAGACGTAGGGGGGCGCTCTGGGGCATCGGCATCTCTCCTGGCAAGTTCGTGTCTTGCATCGGAATACGTTGGAACAGGGTCCATGACACAGCAGGTCGCCACGCATGAACCGGACAATGCGGCAAGACCTGCGGGATCGCCGCGTGCCTTGCTTGCGCCGAGAAGCATACCGGATTTCAAGCTGAATGCCCACCCCGAATCTGCCACGCTTGGCGGCTTGTGCTGCTTGCAGTTGCCTCATAATGATCGATAACTGGCTGTATCCGAAAGCAAGCGCGCGATTCAAGATGCGCGGATCAGCCCACCCAGGGAGTCCATTTACCGTTGCGCAGCCCGCAGTTTCCAGAACATGGATCCCAGGTCGTTTTGGAGTCACCGACATGATTGACTCAGATATCGAGTCTCCCAATGTCCATTTGGGGCATTTGATCGTCGAGATCACCCAAGCTGAAACAGAGGTTGAGGTTTACGCGGCAGTTGCCCGGCATTTGCCGCACATGACGAGGGCCAACCGCGTTAGCGTGGCCCTGTTTTCTCCAGACCGTCAGTCGCTGGAAATCATGGCGCTTCATGGGACACAAGGCATCATGCCTGTGGGCATGAACTTGCCCGCTCAAGAGTCCATGGTCGGCAAGGCGGCTGCCAACAGTACCGCCCAAATTTGGCTGACTGATGAGAACTCGCCCTGGGTGGACTCGGTGGGACTGGCCCGTCAGGGTCTTCGCTCTGTCATCAATATTCCCTTGCGCGACGGTGACCAAGTGCTGGGTTGCATCAATTTGGCGGCCATCGACCCCGACGCGTTTGGCGAAATCGAGCTGGATTTGCTGAGTCAGGTGGCGGCGTTGGTGGGCACCAGTCTGGAGCGACGGCGCTTGCTGAGTGAAGCGCAGCAAACGGCGCAGAGCCAGCGAAAATATGCGGCTCAGGTGTTGGTACTGAGTGAGGTGGCCAGCCAACTGTCCACAGCCGTGACGGAGGCCGAGGTGTTTGACATCGTTGCCGCTCGCCAAGCGCAAGTCATTCAGGCTGATCGCATGAGTTTTGCCCAGCTTCTGCCGGATGGACAGCATTTCAGCGTGCTGGCTGTGCAGGGCGATGCGGTCATTTCTGTGGGGACGGTATTTGCGGTGGAGGGGTCCGGCATGGCCGATTCGCTGATGCTTGGCACCGTGGTGATGAACACCAACCTTGCCGCTTCACCTTTTGAGGATGTGCGGCGGTTGGCAGCTGGCGGTTTTAGAGTCACCTGGTCGGTCCCGATTCACGTGAGTGGCAAAGTGGTTGGCATCCTTAATCTGGCGACCTATTCGCCGGTGGAGTCCAACCAGCGTTTAGAGACGATTCTGGGAACGCTGGGGCGTTTGATGGGCTCGGCCTTCGAGCGAATTCGGGCGCAGGCCAGCGCGGCTGCGGCGATGCGATTGTTCATCGATGGCAGCCCGGTGTTGCAGCTCAGCCTGAACCTGCGGGGCATCATTCAGCAAGTGAGTCTTTTTGGCGCCGAAACCTTGGGTTTTGCGCCCGAAGACTTGATGGGCCAATGCTTTTCAGTGCTGCACCCCGCCGTGCGAAAAGAAGACACACTGACACGCGTGGCCCAGTGGTGCAACCTGCCCTTGGGGCAAGCAGCCACGCGTGAGGCAGAAATGGTCAACGCGTTCGGTCACCCCTTGTGGTCTCGTCAAAGTGCGCGCCTGGTCGATGCCGGTGCCAGTGAACAGGTGCTGCTGGTGGTGTGTGAAGACATCACGGAAACCAGGCAGTTGTCCAAGTCATTGGAGCGACAGGCTCGGACCGACGCCTTGACGGGCTTGCCGAATCGAATCGCCTTTTCTCAAGCGCTCGATGCGGTGCTGGTAAATGCCCGCGTCAACGGCGCACGGCCCGCCGTGTTGTTCATGGACCTGGACCGCTTCAAGGCCGTGAATGACACGCTGGGGCATGAAGCGGGGGATCAGTTGTTGCGTGAAGTGTCACAGCGCCTGCGCCGCGTGCTGAGAAGTTCTGACGTGGTGTGCCGCTTGGGGGGTGATGAGTTTCAGGTGCTGTTGCCAAGCGTGGACAGTGTGGAGATTGCCGTGAGTGT
>JBBKVN010000131.1:0-6055 GCA_037968455.1 Rhodoferax sp. | reverse complement strand
AAAAACGCCGCGGCACGCCATGCCACCGAGCGGGTCGCCACCAGCGCGTGGGCCACGCCCAACACCGTGGCCACCACCAAAGCCATGAAAGAGAAGCGCAAGGTGTTCCACAAGGCGCTCAAGGTCTCTTCGTCCAACACCTGCGCCCAGGCCACGCTACCAGCGGATACCGCGCGCCAGATGATGGCCAGCATGGGCGCCACGCAGAAAAATACCAATACACCCAGTCCACCGGCCAACGCCAACCACTGCAAAACACCTTGCGGGCGTCGCCGGGCCATGGGGTCCGTACGCGAAGGGGCTGCCAGCCGCTTCTCAATGGCCGCATAGGCCAGGGCCACGCCCCCGGTGAGCAGAATCATCCACACCGCCAGCACACTGGCTTCGGCCAGCTTCAATTCGTGCGCGACCAGCGCGTAGATTTCAACCTCCACCGTGGCGTAGCGTTGCCCGCCCAGCACCAGCGCCAGGCCAAACCCGGCAAAGCAATACAGAAACACCAGGCACAAGCTGGATGCCAGCCACGGCGCAATGGCCGGCCACTCCACCCGCCAAAAGGCGCGCCATGGCGTCGCCCCAAGCGAGCGCGCCGCAGCGACTTGGCGGGCGCTGACCTGGTTCAACGCGTCCACTCCCGCACGCACTACCAAGCAAAGATTGAAAAACAGGTTGCCATAGAGCAACAACCAGGGTGTGTTTTGCAGCGAGACGCCCAGCCAGCCGCTGAACACACCATGCGGGCCCCACAAGGCCAGCACGCCGAGCGCGGCCACCAGCGTGGGCACCACAAACGGCAGCATCAGTAAGCGCAGCACCAACCGGCGCAACGGGAATTCAAAACGGGCCAGCACCCAGGCTACCGGCAGGCCCAATGCCAGCGCCAGCACACAGGTAATGCCGGCTTGCGCCAGCGACCAGAACACCCGCCAGCGCAGGTAGTCGTCTTGCCAGACAGACCACAGCGAGACATCGGCGGTTTGACCAAATTCAGGCGCCCCGCTCCACCCTTGCCACGCCAGGCGGGCCAGTGGCGCGACCAGCATCAGGCCCAGCGCCAGCAAAGGCAGCGCGGCCAGCATCCCGCGCCCGAGTCGCGACTTGAAGGTCGTCGCGCCGGGCATCATGGGTTTACTTCAGAACGACTTGCGTCCAGCGGCTGACCCACTGGCTGCCTTTTTCGGCAATGGTGTCGCTGCCCATGCTCTCAAATGTCGTCGGCTCTTGCGCGTGGCGCATGACCTCGGCACGGGGTGTACTGGTTTGGGCCGGGTACATCCACATGGTGGTTTGCAAGGCTTCCTGCACGGGGGCCGAGCGCATGAAGTTGATGAACTTCAAGGCAGCTTCACGCTGCGCACCGCCTTTAACCAGCGCCACGCCTTCCACCTGCTGGAACACGCCGCCCTTCAGAGACAGCGAGCCAGTGGGCGACTCGGTGATTTTTTCCTTGCTGTAAAACACCTCGGCTGCCGGGCTGGTGGCATAGCTCACCACCAGCGGGTAGGCACCGCCGTTGCGGCTGAACTCGGTGTAATAGGCCTCGCTCCAGCCTTTGGCCACTTTGACGCCGTTGGCGCGCATCTTGGCCCACCAGTCGTAGGCTTTTTCCTCACCCATGCCGGCAATGGTGGCCAGCATGAAGGCGTATCCCGGGCTGGACGTGGCCGGGTTTTGCACCACCAGCCAGTTGCGGTAGGCGGGCTGGGTCAAATCGTCCAGTGTCTTGGGGAGGGCTTGTCCGCTTTTGGCAACGGCCGCTTTGTCGTAATTGAGGGTGACGTAGCCGTAGTCCACCGGCACCACCAAGGCGCCTAGTTGTTTCTCGGCGCCAGCCACAGTGCCCGCCAAAGCAGGCAGGCCATGGGCTTCCAGCACGTTGGCGGCCTGCGCCTTGGCGATGAGGGCGTTATCGATGCCAAACACCACATCGGCCACCGGCTGGGCACGGGTCAGAATTAATTTATTGAGCATCTCACCGGCGTCACCGCCTTTGATGACACTGAGCTTGAGGCCGCTTTGGGTCTCGAACTGGGCCAGCATGGGCTTGGGCAAGGAGAAAGAGCTGTGCACCATCACGCGCAACTCGTTGTCGGCGGCGTTGGCAGGGGCTGCCAAGGTCCATGCCGCCAAAGCGACCGCTCCAAATACAAAAATCCGCTTGTTCATCGCTTCGTCTTTCATTGCGCCGGCGTGGTGGCGTCAAAAAAAGGGACGAGTCGGTGACAGCGGACCTTGTTTCACGCTCCCTACGCTGGCATGACCCAGATCAGGTGAGTGGGGTATTTCTCAGTCCGCCTCTCGGCAGACACCCCCGGTGAGTGGACGATTGTAGTGGCGCTGCGCTTAAGCTGCAGGCGCACCCAGCACCGTCATGCCGCCCAGGTAGGGCTGCAAGGCGGCCGGGATGGTTATGGAACCATCCGCGTTTTGGTGGTTTTCCAGCACGGCCACCAATGCCCGGCCGACGGCCAGACCGGAGCCATTCAGGGTGTGCACCAACTCGTTCTTGCCTTGGGCATTCTTGAACCGGGCCTGCAGGCGGCGCGCCTGAAAGGCTTCGCAGTTGGAGACCGAGCTGATCTCGCGGTAGGTGTTCTGCGCGGGCAACCACACTTCCAGGTCATAGGTCTTAGTGGCACCAAAGCCCATGTCGCCCGTGCAAAGCGACATGACGCGGTAGGGCAAGTCCAGCTTCTTCAGCACCGCTTCGGCGTGCGTCACCATGGCCTCCAGCGCCTCGTAGCTCTGGTCAGGGTGCACGATTTGCACCATCTCCACCTTGTCAAACTGGTGTTGGCGAATCAGGCCACGGGTGTCGCGCCCGGCACTGCCCGCCTCGGAGCGAAAGCACGGTGTGTGCGCGGTGAGCTTAATGGGCAACTCGGCCTCGGCCACCACTTCATCGCGCACAAAGTTGGTCAGCGTCACTTCGCTGGTCGGAATCAGGTACAGCGCGGTGCTGTCCGGCTGGGCTTCGCCCTCTTGTCCGCCTTTTTTGGCCGCAAACAAATCACCTTCAAACTTGGGCAACTGGCCCGTGCCGCGCAAGGTGTCGCCGTTAACAATGTAAGGCGTGTAGCACTCGGTGTAGCCGTGTTCCTGGGTTTGCACGTCCAGCATGAATTGCGCCAAGGCGCGGTGCAGACGGGCAATCGGCCCTTTCATGACGGTGAAGCGTGAGCCGGTGAGCTTGACGCCCATCTCAAAGTCCAGCCCCAGCGGCTCGCCCAGATCCACATGGTCTTTCACGGCAAAGTCATACGCCTTGGGCTCGCCCCAGGTGCGCACCACCACATTGCCGTGCTCGTCAGCGCCCACCGGCACGCTGTCATGCGGCAAGTTGG
Organism: Rhodoferax sp.; assembly: GCA_037968455.1. Classification (GTDB taxonomy): domain Bacteria; phylum Pseudomonadota; class Gammaproteobacteria; order Burkholderiales; family Burkholderiaceae_C; genus Rhodoferax. The sequence continues at coordinate 2,711 of JBBKVN010000131.1, read as the reverse complement.
GCACGGCCAGCAACAAGGTTTGGATTTCGGCCTGAATCTGGTCCAGTCGCGCAGCTGAGGTTTCCAGCTCGGTCTTCAAGCCCCCCACCTCGGCCATAACGGCATCGGCCTCGTCCTTGCCTGCTGGTCCTTTGGACTTGAGCTGGCCAATTTGCTTGCTCAGGCTGTTGCGCTTGGCCTGCAATTCCTCGGTGCGAATCTGGATAGTTTTGCGCTCGGTTTCCAGCGCGCGAAAGGCGTCGACGTTCAGGAAGACCTGGGGCGACTTGCGGGTTTCCAGTCGGGCGACGGCAGAGCCAAGGTCTTTGCGGAGCAGGTTGATGTCTAGCATGGCATTCTTTTCAAATCAATGGGTTGCTGCAAGCCCCGCTTTTTAAGTCTTTTAGGGCTCCAGCCCTTATTCAACCTGCGGAGACCGCTATAAATAAGTGAGTAATCAGTCTGCGCTGGGCGTCCAGCCGTCAGCATCCAGCTTCAGGCCTTTGGGCAGGGGAAACTTCACGGTCTCCTCAATGCCGTCCATCTTGCGCACCGACACGGCGCCCAGCGCCTTGATGCGGTCAATCACCTCGCGCACCAAAACCTCAGGGGCAGAGGCGCCAGCGGTCAGGCCCACGCGCTGGCGGCCCTCAAACCAGGCTGGTTGCAGCTCGTCCGCGTTGTCCACCATGTAGGCGTCAGTGCCCAGCTTTTGGGCCAATTCCCGCAAGCGGTTGCTGTTGGAACTGGTGGGGCTGCCCACCACAATCACCAAGTCCACCTGCGGGCTCATGATCTTGATCGCATCCGGGCGGTTTTGCGTGGCGTAGCAAATGTCTTGCTGCTTGGGCTCGCGCACGCTCGGAAACCGCGCTTTGACGGCGGCTGCAATGTCAGCCGCGTCGTCCACGCTGAGTGTGGTTTGCGTCACCAACGCCAACTTGGCGGTCTGGCCGGGCTGCACTTTGGCCACATCGGCCACGTCTTCTACCAAGTGAATGCCGCTGTCCAGCTGCCCCATGGTGCCCTCCACCTCGGGGTGGCCTTTGTGGCCGATCATGATGAACTCGTAACCCTCTTTAGCTAACTTGGCCACTTCAACGTGAACCTTGGTCACCAGCGGGCAGGTGGCGTCAAAAATCTGGAATCCCCGCGCCTTGGCTTCGTCCTGCACCGCGCGGCTCACACCGTGGGCCGAGAAAATCAGCGTCGCGCCAGGAGGCACATCGTCCAACTCTTCAATAAAAATCGCGCCTTTGGCCTTGAGGTCATTCACCACAAAGGTGTTGTGCACGATCTCATGGCGCACGTAAATGGGGGCGCCAAACTTGGTGAGCGCGCGCTCCACAATCTCAATGGCGCGGTCCACACCGGCGCAAAAGCCGCGTGGCTCGGCCAGCAAAATTTCTTGGGGGGTGATGGCGGCGCTGGTCACAGGATGCCAATCACTTGCACTTCAAACGTCACCGGCTGGCCGGCCAGCGGGTGGTTGAAGTCAAACAACACCGCGTCGCCGCGCTCGTCGTTGCGAAACTGGCGAATAGCGCCTGCAAACTGGCCCGTACCGTCCGGCGTGGGGAACTGAACCACATCGCCAATCTCGTACTGCGCGTTGGCATCGCCCATGTCGAGCAGCTCTTTGCGGGCCATCCACTGCATCATTTCGGGATTGCGGTCACCAAAGGCGATGCCTTTGGCCAGCTCGAAAGTGGCCCGACTGCCTTCATTCATACCCAACAAATGAGCCTCCACCGCAGGAGACAACTCACCCGTGCCCAGCGTCAAGGTGGCCGGTTTTCCCTCAAAGGTATTGATCACATCGCCCGCAGGCCCAGCCATGCGGTAGTGCAGCGTGAGGAAGGAACCGGGTTGAACGGAGGGCAATGGGGCGGTCATAAAAGTCCTGAGCGGGCCGGGCGCGGCCGTGAATTGGCGAATAAACTGAGCCCCCATTCTAAAAGGCCGACCCATGCCCCTGAAAGACCTGCCCGTTGATGCCCGCCCGCGCGAGAAGCTGCTGGCCCGCGGGCCGGGCGCTTTGAGCGACGTCGAGCTGCTGGCCATCCTCTTGCGCACCGGCATTCAGGGCAAAGGCGTGCTGCAAATGGCCCAAGAACTGCTGCAACTCAAAACCACCACTAACAACAGCGACGGCTTTGATGGCATTGCCGGTTTGCTGCATGCCACCTCCGACGACCTGAAGCGGGTCAAAGGCCTGGGCCCGGCCAAACGGGCGGAAATTGTGGCCGTGCTGGAGCTGTCGCGCCGCGCCCTGTCCCAGCAACTCAAAGAGCGCACCGTGTTTGCCACGCCTGATGCGGTGAAGCACTACCTGCAACTGCATCTGGCCGCCAAGTCGCATGAGGTGTTTGCGGTGCTGTTTCTGGACGTGCAAAACCGTTTGCTGGCCATGGAAGAACTCTTCAGGGGGACGCTCACCCAAACCTCGGTTTACCCGCGTGAAGTGGTGCTGCGCGCCCTGCACCACCAGGCCAGCGCCGTGGTGCTGGCCCACAACCACCCCAGCGGCTCGGTGCAGCCCTCACGCGCGGACGAAGCCCTCACCCAAACCCTGAAAACTACCCTCGCCCTGATTGATGTGCGGGTGCTGGACCATGTGATCGTCGCCCCCGGCGAGGCCTTATCGATGGCTGAGAAGGGCTTGATATGACACGCCCTGCCGTCAAAGTCAGCAGCCTGGCTGACCTGAAAGTCGTCAAACAAGAGATTGC
>JBBKVN010000130.1:0-17121 GCA_037968455.1 Rhodoferax sp. | reverse complement strand
GGAATGATCAGACTGGCATCCAATTCAACAACGGTATCGAACACCGCGTCGGCGTCAGAGTGCAGTGTTTTCCAATCTGACACGGCCTGGTCCCACTCCAGCGCCGCAGCGCTGCCATTGGGGGCGTTGTGACCCGGTGCCAGTGGACGGCCTTTGACGTAATCGATGGTCTTGTCATCGACTGCCACCAGTCCCGCTCTGGCGCCCGCTTCAATCGCCATATTGCACACGGTCATACGACCTTCCATGCTCAAAGCACGAATGGCAGAGCCACCAAATTCAATCGTGTAGCCGGTGCCGCCAGCGGTGCCGATTTTCCCGATGATGGCCAGCACAATGTCTTTGCCGCCGCAACCCCGTGGCAGCATGCCATTAACACGAACCAGCATGTTCTTGGCCTTCTTGGCCAGCAAGGTCTGTGTGGCCATCACGTGTTCGACTTCGCTGGTGCCAATGCCGTGGGCCAGAGCACCAAATGCGCCGTGGGTCGAGGTGTGCGAGTCACCGCAGACGACCGTCATACCTGGCAATGTGGCGCCGTTTTCAGGTCCGATGACGTGAACAATGCCTTGTCGCTTCGACAGGAAGGGGAAGTAAGCTGCTGATCCGAACTCTTGCATGTTCGAGTCCAGTGTCATCACCTGTTCCCGGCTGGTCGGATCGGTGATGCCGTCGTAACCCCGCTCCCAGCCGGTGGTTGGCGTGTTGTGGTCTGCTGTTGCGACGATGGAACTGACCCGCCAGACTTTGCGGCCCGCTTGCCGCAGCCCTTCAAAGGCTTGCGGGCTGGTGACCTCATGTACCAGATGACGGTCAATGTAAAGAATGGCGGTGCCATCCTCCTCCGTGTGAACAACGTGTTCATCCCAAAGCTTGTCGTAGAGCGTGCGTCCCATAGTGTTTTTTCCTTGGCAATCCATCATTTTATGCTGCGGAGCAATATCGCGTGCTCCAAGCAAAACGCCCGCCGGGCTTGCGTCCGGCGGGCGTTTTGAAAGCGGTGCTTAACGTTGGCCGATGGGCTGAACGTCGCGGCGGACCTGGCCTGTGAACAACTGGCGAGGGCGACCGATTTTGTATTCAGGGTCACCAATCATCTCGTTGAGTTGTGCAATCCAGCCAACCGTGCGGGCCAGCGCAAAGACGCCGGTGAACATGTTGACGGGAATACCAATGGCGCGCTGCACGATGCCTGAGTAAAAGTCCACATTGGGGTAGAGCTTGCGGCTAACGAAGTAGTCGTCTTCGAGTGCAATCTTTTCCAGCGCCATCGCCAATTTGAACAAAGGGTCGTTTTCCAGTCCCAGCTCAGCCAGGACTTCCTTACAGGTCTCCTGCATGAGAGTGGCGCGAGGGTCGTAGTTTTTGTAAACCCGGTGACCGAAGCCCATCAGCTTGACGCCGGAGTTCTTGTCCTTGACCTGTTCCATGAACTGGCCGACCTTGGAGATTCCGCCCATTTTTTGGATGTCTTCGAGCATGTTCAGGCAGGCCTCGTTGGCTCCGCCGTGGGCTGGGCCCCATAAACAAGCCACGCCCGCAGCAATGGCCGCAAACGGGTTGGTGCCCGAACTTCCGCACAAACGGACAGTCGATGTGGAAGCGTTCTGCTCGTGGTCTGCGTGCAGCACGAAAATTCGATCCAGCGCACGCTCAATGACGGGGTTGACCACGTACTCTTCGCAGGGTGTCGCAAACATCATGTGCAAGAAGTTGCCTGCGTAGCTCAGGTTGTTCTTGGGGTACATGTACGGCTGACCAGAGTTGTACTTGTAAGCCAATGCAACGAGCGTCGGCATTTTGGCAATCAGGCGGATCGCGGAAATTTCGCGATGCTGAGGATTGTTGATGTCTGTGCTGTCGTGATAGAAGGCCGATAGGGCTCCAACCAAGCCCGTCAAAATCGCCATGGGATGGGCGTCACGACGGAATCCACGCAGGAAAAACTGCATTTGCTCGTGAACCATGGTGTGGTTCGTGACACGGGCAGTGAACTCGGTCTTCGCGGCTGCATCAGGCAGGTTGCCGTAGAGCAACAAGTGGCAGGTTTCCATGAAGTCGCAGTTGGTTGCCAACTGCTCAATTGGGTAACCGCGGTACAACAGTTCACCCTTGTCTCCATCGATATAGGTGATGGCTGACTGACAGGACGCTGTGGACAGGAACCCCGGGTCGTAGGTGAACATGCCTGTTTGGGCATAAAGTTTGCGGATGTCCACCACATCTGGACCGACACTGCCTTGGTAGACGGGTAGGTCAACACTGGGGCTGCCGTTACTGAAGGACAGTGTGGCTTTGTTGTCTGCTAATTTCATTCTTCACCTTTCTGCGGGTTTCTCAACATACTTAATACTTCACGAACCTCATCGCGATCCAAATCGATGTCGACTTGACCAAGCGATTTACGCGCCAGATTCAAATCCAAGAGATCGTTGTCGCTTAGGTCCATTAAAGCGCTCAGACCTTGCGCGTGCTTGACGGTCAGTGTGCTCTCATAGCGCCGGAAGAACCGGTCAATGAAAATATCATTTTCTAGCAAGCCACGGCGGCAACGCCATTTCAGCTTGCTCAGAGCACGGGGGTTAATTAACTCGTCAGTGTTTGCCACAACGTTGCTTTCTGCTTGCTCAGACCGAGCGCAAGACCATCATTTCCTTGATCTTGCCAATCGCCTTGGTGGGGTTCAACCCTTTGGGGCACACATCAACACAGTTCATGATGGTGTGGCAACGGAACAGGCGATAGGGGTCTTCCAGGTTGTCCAATCGCTCGCCTGTCGCTTCGTCGCGGCTGTCGGCGATAAAGCGGTAGGCCTGCAGTAAGCCGGCGGGACCGACAAACTTGTCTGGATTCCACCAAAAGCTGGGGCAGGAGGTCGAGCAACTGGCGCACAAAATGCACTCATACAGGCCGTTGAGCTCATCCCGCTCTTCTGGGCTTTGCAAGCGCTCTTTTTCGGGCGGGACGTTGTCGTTGATCAAATAGGGCTTGATCGAGTTGTACTGCTTGAAGAACTGAGTCATGTCCACAATCAGATCTCGAACCACGGGCAAGCCGGGAAGTGGCTTCAACACGATGGTGTCGGGCAACGTCAGCATATTGGTCAAGCAAGCCAGCCCATTTTTGCCATTGATGTTCATGGCGTCTGAGCCGCAAACCCCTTCTCGGCAAGAACGACGGAAGGAGATGGTGGGGTCCAGGGCCTTGAGCTTCATCAACGCGTCCAACAACATGCGTTCTTTGCCATCGAGTTCAACCACGATGGTTTGCATGTAGGGCTTCGCGTCGGTGTCTGGGTCGTAGCGGTAGATTTGGAAGGTACGTTTTGACATAGGGTTCTCTCTGGTCTTTTTCGCTTGGCGATGACTTAGAAGCTGCGCACGGTCAGTGGCACGGACTCAACCGTCAGTGGCTTCATCTGAACCGGCTTGTATGTCAGTGAGTTGGAGGCGCTGTGCCAGAGGGTGTGCTTGTGCCACTCGGTGTCGTTGCGTCCATTCGGATGCTCAGGGGTGTCACCATAGTCGTTGACGGAATGTGCGCCACGGCTTTCATGACGTGCGGCAGCCGAGACAATGGTTGCCTGCGCCGCTTCGATCAAGTTTTCCACTTCAAGAGCCTCAATTCGGGCGGTGTTGAATATTTTGGACTTGTCTTTCAAACCGATGGATTTGACCTTTTCGCGCAATTCGGCAATTTTCGCGACACCCGCATCCATTAAGGCCTGTGTACGGAACACGCCAGCGTGCTGTTGCATCGCGGCACGAATTTCGTCCGCTACATCTTGGGCATAGGCGCCGTCGGTGGCGTTGTCCAGGCGCGCAATGCGAGCCAAAGTCGCGTCAGCGGCATCTGCTGGCAGTGCTTTGTGCGTGGTCGTTTTGTTGAATTCAACAATGTGATTTCCTGCCGCCCGGCCAAACACCAGCAAGTCCAGCAAAGAGTTGGTGCCGAGGCGGTTGGCGCCGTGTACGCTCACGCAGGAGCATTCACCCACGGCATAAAGCCCGTTAACAACCTCGCTCTTGTTTTCAGCGTTTTGCACGACCACTTGGCCATTGATGTTGGTTGGAATCCCGCCCATTTGGTAGTGAATGGTGGGGACCACGGGAATTGGCTCTTTCGTGATGTCCACGTTGGCAAAGTTGTGACCGATTTCAAAGACTGAAGGCAGGCGCTTCATGATGGTCTCGGAACCGAGGTGCGTCATATCCAGATTGATATAGTCCTTGTTGGGGCCGCAACCTCGGCCTTCTTTGATCTCTTGGTCCATGCAGCGTGAAACGTAGTCACGTGGTGCAAGATCCTTGTACGCAGGGGCGTAACGCTCCATGAATCGCTCGCCATCACTGTTGCGCAGAATGGCGCCTTCGCCACGGCAACCTTCGGTCAACAACACGCCAGCTCCGTGGACGCCAGTGGGGTGAAATTGCCAGAACTCCATGTCTTCCAGGGGGATGCCTGCGCGGGCGGCCATGCCCAAGCCATCTCCTGTGTTGATGAACGCATTGGTAGACGCGGCAAAAATTCGACCTGCGCCACCGGTCGCGAGCAAAGTGGTCTTGGCTTCAAAAATGTGAACGTCGCCAGTTTCCATTTCAAGAGCGGTCACGCCAACGACGTCACCTTCCTCGTTGCGAATCAAATCCATGGCCAGCCACTCAACGAAAAAGCTGGTTTTTTCTTTCACGTTTTGTTGGTAAAGCGTGTGCAACATCGCGTGACCGGTGCGGTCGGCTGCCGCGCAAGCACGTTGCACTGGCTTTTCGCCGTAGTTGGCGGTGTGGCCACCAAAAGGACGTTGGTAAATGGTGCCGTCAGGGTTGCGGTCAAACGGCATCCCCATGTGCTCTAGGTCATAGACGACTTTAGGCGCTTCACGGCACATGAATTCAATGGCGTCCTGGTCACCGAGCCAATCAGAGCCCTTAACCGTGTCGTAGAAGTGATAGTGCCAGTTGTCCTCGGCCATGTTGCCAAGGGAAGCGCCGATGCCGCCTTGGGCCGCTACCGTGTGTGAACGGGTCGGAAAAACTTTGGTCAAAACTGCAACGTTCAAGCCAGCACGGGCCAGTTGCAGCGAGGCGCGCATGCCGGAGCCACCGGCACCGACGATGACAACGTCAAATTTGCGTTTGGGGAGTTGGGATGTAGCTGTCATGATATTTCTTTGGGTCTAGTTCGTCAGAATGGGCGGGGAAGCTTTGGGGCGCCCTTAGAGGCGCCACAGGACTTGGATGCCCCAGCCTGCGCAGCCCAGCAACCAGACAATGGTGAAAACATGCAGGGCCAGGCGCAATCCGACGGGCTTGATGTAGTCCATCCAGATGTCGCGCATACCAACCCAAACGTGATAAAGCAGGGCGATGATGACGGAGAAAGTCAGCACCTTCATCCATTGGGCGGCAAAGATGCCTGCCCACTGTTCATAGCCAATGGGGCCCTTGCTAAAAATGACTTGGGCAAGAACCAACAGGGTGAAGAGAGCCATCAGCACAGCAGTGACTCGCTGTGCGAGCCAATCGCGTACGCCATAGTGGGCGCCGACAACAATGCGTTTGGATCCGTAATTGACAGACATGGTGCGTTCTTTCTAATTAGTAAAGGCCAAACAATTTGGCGCCCAAAATCACGGTCAGACCCACGCTGGCGGCCAGCGTAAAAATGGCCGACGATTTGCCGAACTCTTGGCTCACGGCGTCGTGGTGCGTGTCCATCCAGAGATGGCGAACGCCTGCAATGAAGTGGTGCAGGTAAGCCCAAATCAAGGCCAATGCGACTAGCTTCCAGAGCGCGCCCGGCAAGCCCAGCATGCCGCCATTGAAGGTAGCTGTGAATTTGCCGAAGGATATTTCCGATGAAATTGAGGTGTCGAACATCCAGATGATGAAGGGCATCAGCAGGAACATGATGAAGCCGCTAATCCGGTGCAGGATCGAGACTATGCCGGCGACCGGCAGGCGGTAAGAGGGGAGGTCGGTGAACGCATTGATGTTGCGAAACTCGGGCCGTTTTTTTGCTGCGCTTGTCGCTGATTCGGACATACTGGGCTTTCTTAGTTTTGAGTAACTGCTTCGTAACCGGCAGGGGCGGGTTCGGGTGAAATTCTATTGCAATGCAGCATCGTTCTCGAATGACGCGGGTAAAAGCGGCATGTTTTCAGGGCAAAAAGAGCCTGTTGATGACCAAGATTGCCCCATCATGGTGCGTTGGGTGCGCTATCTGACGCGAGGATTACATGCTTGCTCGGCGGCCATCCCGAACGTTCGATTTCGTTCCTGATCGCGGAGAGTCCGGCCGGTGCTGATGATAGCCCGTCATTTTTTGGTAGCTCATTTGATGGCTGCCAAGAGGGCTGGTTAATCGCAATTGCATTGATTTCTCGCAAGAGTTCCTGCTTTGGACGGGCCCTTGATTCGTACTTTTTAGTTAAGAGTGTTGTGGTAGTAGTGGGTGTCGGTGCGGTAGTATCCGCGTCGAAGCTCCATCGGGATGTCTTTGTAGGTGTAAGCAATTCGTTCGGCGCTCAATATGGGTGCCCCAGCTTGGAGTTTCAGCAGCGTATCGATGCCGTTGATTGCCGGTTCAGCACGTAGCTTTTCCTCGGCGCGAACCATTCGCACGTTGAACTCGGTTTCAAACAGTGCGTACGTCGGTCCTTTGTAGTTGGCCAGACGTTCGGCGGTCAGCCCTTTGAAGGCTGCTGCCGGTAGCCAGATGTCTTCAACAATGGTGGGGGTGCCGGCAAAGCTTAGCACCCGTCTGATTTGCAGCACGGTGTCACCCACCCTCACGGCCAGCGCTCGGGCGATGTCGGTGTTGGCGCGGGCGCGCCGGCATTCAATGATGTCACGCTGTGCCGGACCTTCGCTGCCCGGAGTGCCGCTGTCGGGCACCAATTTGAGGAATCTAAACTGGACTTGTTGCTCCGAATGAGTGGCGACAAAAGTCCCTTTTCCCTGCCTGCGGATCAGCAGATTTTCCGCGGCAAGTTCATCAATGGCCTTGCGAACTGTCCCTTGGCTCACTCGAAAACGAGCCGCCAGTTCCATTTCGCTGGGAATAACTTCACCAGGTTTCCACTCCCCCAGTCGCAGGCTGTTGAGGATCAGACCCTTGATTTGCCTGTAGAGCGGGCTGAAGGCCGGGGCGGATGGCGCGCTCGACATCGCGCTGTCAGTTGCAGTGACAGTGGTTTTTTCAGTGAATGCGGGTGGTGTTTGAGGCATGCTGTGTCAGCCCTGAGTAAGCGACAGAGCGAACTCAATCATATCTCTTATATAAGACATAAGACAGTTTGACTTGTCAGGGTTTTCCAGAGTAAACTCGACGCGCATTTCAAGACGGTTCAAGCAAGCTGTTTGGGCCGGTACATCCCCGTTTCACAACACTTCTGGAGTTCCCACCATGAGCAAAAAACCCGTCCGCGTTGCGGTCACTGGCGCAGCAGGTCAAATCGGTTACGCCATTCTTTTTCGCATTGCATCCGGCGAAATGCTGGGTAAAGACCAGCCTGTGATCCTGCAATTGCTGGAAGTTCCGATGGAGAAGCCTCAGCAAGCATTGCAGGGCGTGATGATGGAGCTGCAGGATTGTGCGTTCCCTTTGTTGGTGGGCATGGAAGCGCATGGCGACCCGATGACTGCTTTCAATGATGTTGACTACGCTTTGTTGATCGGTTCCCGCCCGCGTGGACCTGGCATGGAGCGCGCCGAGTTGTTGGCGGTCAATGCCGAGATTTTCACAGCCCAAGGCAAGGCACTCAATGCCGTTGCTAGCCGCAATGTCAAGGTGCTGGTCGTGGGTAACCCTGCCAATACCAATGCGTACATCGCGATGAAGAGCGCGCCGGACCTGCCACGCAAAAACTTCACCGCCATGCTTCGACTGGATCACAACCGCGCGCTGAGCCAGATTGCTGCCAAGACCGGAAAAGCCGTCGCTGATATCGAGAAGTTGACGGTTTGGGGCAACCATTCGCCCACGATGTACGCTGATTACCGCTTCGCGACCATCAACGGCGCCAGCGTTAAGGACATGATCAACGACCAAGAGTGGAATGCCAACACATTCTTGCCAACCGTCGGCAAGCGCGGCGCCGCCATCATCGCTGCACGCGGTGTGTCGTCAGCGGCCTCGGCTGCCAATGCGGCCATTGACCACATGCGTGATTGGGCGCTGGGTACGAACGGCAAGTGGGTCACGATGGGTATTCCCTCGGATGGCCAATACGGTATTCCACAGGACACGATGTTTGGTTTCGCAGTCACCTGTGAAGGTGGTGAGTACACCGTGGTTCAAGACCTGCCGGTTGATGAGTTCAGCCAAGAGTGCATCAACAAGACCTTGAAAGAGTTGCAGGACGAGCAAGCTGGCGTTGCCCATCTGCTGTAAGTTGCTGCTCTGCGTTTGAGTCAGGTTGTGAGACATCCCCGCGACGTTCTTCTTGGCGCTTCAGTGGCGGCACCGTTGCCGGTGTGCGATCACTATTGCGGCGTGGAAGCGCGGATGCAAAAAAGCCTGGCCTTGCAAGCTGAAATGTCGCAGGAATTTGGGGCTTGTGTCTTTGACGTGACCCTGGATTGCGAAGATGGTGCGCCGGTTGGGGGCGAAAAAGACCATGCAAATATGGTTGCAGCGCTTGCTAGTCATGCGTGGGGCGCTATTAATGTAATAGCGCCGCGCATTGCTGCTCGGGTGCACCCGGTTGATCACGCCGCTTTTGCACAAGACGTTGAGATCATTGTGGGTGGCGCCGGCTCTGCCTTGTGCCACGTGATGATTCCCAAGGTGGAGTCTGCTGCAGACGTTGATGTTGCAGTGAAGCAGGTGGATCAATGGGCCGCCAGGAATGGACGGGTGGAGCCCCTTCCATTGCATGTTTTGATTGAATCACCCAGTGCGGTGCATCGCGCCTTTGAGATCGCGGCGCACGCCCGTGTTCAGTCCATCAGTTTTGGGTTGATGGATTTTGTGTCCGCTCATGGCGGGGCGATCCCTGCCAGTGCCATGGGTTTTCAGTCAGGTGCAAAAAACAATGGACTTGATCAGTTCTCTCACCCATTGGTTGTGCGTGCCAAGTTGGAAATTGCTTCCGCCTGTCACGCTTATGGAAAAGTACCTTCACACTGCGTGGTGACTGAGTTTGGCGATATGGACGCGATTCAGATCGCAGCCCGTCAAGCATCCCGTGCGCTGGGCTACACGCGGATGTGGAGTATTCATCCCGGTCAGATCCGTCCCATTGTGGAAGCGTTTTCTCCTTTGGAGAATGAGATTCAAGAGGCGGCAGATATCATCACCAAAGCGTGGCAAGCTGATTGGGCACCAATTTCCTTTTCTGGAAAACTGCACGATCGAGCGAGCTACCGCTATTTCTGGCAAATTCTGGAGCGCGCGCACCAAACTGGGCGCTCGATTCCAAGTGATATCCAGGTGTTTTTTGCGAAGGCGAGCGGCCTTGTTAACAAAGAAACGTGATGAAAAAATTATTTGCTTCAGTGCTGTGTGGCCTGGTTCCTTTTCTGGCGTTCGGGCAGACGGCCAGCGAGTTGGCCATTGCGGGCGTTGTTTACCAAGGGCGCATGCCGTGTGAGCTTGGCGCGTTTGTGACTGTCACTGCGGACCCGACTGCTCCGGGATTCTTTGACGTCCATATCAAGCGTGACAAATACAAAATGTTCCCTGTTGCGACCAGTACCGGCGCCATTCGTCTGGAAGACCGTCAAGCCGGGGCTGTTTGGATACAGGTAGCCAACAAATCCATGTTGATGAATCAAAAACTAGGGAAGCGCTTGGCGGATGCCTGCATGAGTCCTGAGCAAGCGGCCGTGACCGATGCATTGGTCCGTACACCGGTTCCCAATATTCTCGATGCACCAGCGTCGAATGCTAGAAATTAGATAGCAGCTTGCCTAGGCCAGGCAAGCGGAAATACCCCATTTATTGATAAGTAAGGAGTTGAATATGTTGCAAGCCTACCGTGCCCATGTTGCCGAACGAGCCGCTCTCGGCATTCCCCCTTTGCCATTGAGTGCAAAGCAAACGGCCGAAGTCATTGATCTGTTGAAAAACCCGCCAAAGGGGGAGGAGTCGATGTTGGTTGACTTGTTGACCCATCGCGTGCCAGCAGGCGTTGACGATGCCGCCAAAGTGAAGGCATCTTATTTGGCTGCGGTGGCACATGGCACTGAGAAATGTGTCTTGATCTCACGTGAAAAGGCCATTGAACTCTTGGGCACCATGCTGGGCGGCTACAACATCAGCCCAATGGTTGACCTGTTGGACGACGCCGAAGTGGCACAGGTGGCCGCCAGCGGATTGAAGAACACGCTGCTGATGTTCGATCAATTTCATGATGTGAAGGAGAAGGCCGACAAAGGCAATGCCCATGCAAAAGCTGTGATGCAGAGTTGGGCGGATGCGGAGTGGTTCACCACTCGCCCGCAGGTGCCTGAATCCATTACGCTGACAGTTTTCAAAGTTGACGGTGAAATCAATACCGATGACCTGTCACCTGCGCCAGACGCATTCAGTCGCCCTGACATTCCAATGCACGCCTTGGCCATGCACAAAAATCCCCGTCCCGGTATCACACCAGAAGAGGAGGGCAAGCGCGGCCCCGTGAAGTTCATCAATGACCTCAAGGCCAAAGGCAACTTGGTGGCCTATGTCGGTGACGTGGTTGGAACTGGCTCTTCGCGCAAATCGGCGACGAACTCCGTTCTCTGGTTTACCGGCGAAGACATCCCCTTTGTGCCCAACAAGCGATTTGGTGGTGTGTGCTTGGGCAACAAAATTGCGCCCATTTTCTACAACACCATGGAAGACTCTGGCGCGCTGCCGATTGAGTTGGATGTGAGCCAAATGGCCATGGGCGACGTGATCGAGCTTCGTCCCTACGAAGGTAAGGCATTGAAAGACGGCAAGGTCATTGCCGAGTTCACGGTCAAAAGTGAAGTGTTGTTTGATGAAGTGCGTGCCGGTGGCCGTATTCCCTTGATCATTGGACGTGGACTGACTGCCAAAGCGCGTGAGGCACTGGGCCTTCCCGTCAGCACACAATTTCGCTTGCCGCAGGACCCGGTGGATACGAAAAAAGGCTTCACCTTGGCCCAAAAAATGGTCGGCCGCGCTTGCGGTTTACCTGTTGTCGATGGCAACCAGCAAGGCGTGCGTCCTGGCACTTATTGCGAGCCGAAGATGACCAGTGTCGGTTCACAAGACACGACCGGACCAATGACCCGCGACGAGTTGAAAGATTTGGCTTGCCTGGGCTTTAGTGCCGATCTCGTCATGCAATCTTTCTGTCACACCGCGGCCTATCCCAAGCCCGTTGATGTGAAGATGCACCACGAGTTGCCGGACTTCATCAGTACACGAGGCGGTGTGCCCTTGCGTCCAGGTGACGGCATTATTCACAGCTGGCTCAATCGCATGCTGCTACCCGACACGGTGGGTACCGGTGGCGACAGCCACACACGTTTCCCTATCGGTATCAGCTTTCCAGCGGGTTCCGGCCTGGTGGCCTTTGGTGCCGCGACGGGTGTGATGCCTTTGGACATGCCGGAGAGCGTGCTGGTTCGATTTAAAGGCAAGATGCAGCCCGGCATCACCTTGCGTGATCTGGTCAATGCGATTCCTTTGTATGCGATCAAGGCTGGCTTGTTGACCGTTGCCAAGCAGGGCAAGAAGAACATCTTCTCGGGTCGTGTTTTGGAGATCGAAGGCTTGCCGGATCTGAAGGTCGAGCAAGCGTTTGAATTGAGTGATGCGTCGGCCGAGCGCAGCGCCGGTGGATGCACGGTGCACTTGAACAAAGAGCCCATCATTGAGTACATCAACAGCAACATCACCATGTTGAAGTGGATGATTTCGGAGGGTTACTCGGACGTGAGAACGATCAATCGTCGTATCAAGGCCATGGAAGCCTGGTTGGCGGATCCTCAGTTGCTCAAGGGCGATGCGGATGCTGACTACGCGGCTGTCATTGAAATCGACTTGGCCGACATTCACGAGCCAATCGTGGCTTGCCCCAATGACCCCGACGATGTGAAAACATTGACTGAAGTCGCGGGATCGAAGATTGATGAGGTCTTTATTGGCTCTTGCATGACCAATATCGGGCATTTCAGGGCTGCCTCCAAGTTGTTGGAAAACAAGCGGGATATCCCGGTGAAGCTCTGGATGGCTCCTCCGACCAAGATGGATGCCAAGCAGTTGACGGAAGAAGGACATTACGGTGTCCTGGGCTCCGCAGGTGCACGCATGGAGATGCCTGGTTGTAGCTTGTGTATGGGCAATCAAGCGCAGGTTAAGGAGGGCGCGACCGTGTTCTCAACTTCAACCCGCAACTTCCCCAATCGCTTGGGCAAGAACAGTTTTGTGTATTTGGGTAGTGCCGAGTTGGCTGCCATTTGCTCGAAATTGGGACGTATCCCAACCAAGGAAGAGTACTTGGCGGACATGGGTGTGTTGACGGCATCTAGCGACACGATTTACCAGTATCTGAACTTTGACAAGGTCAAAGATTACGTGGATGCGGCAGCTTCAGTGAAAGCCGACGCAACCGCTTAGCACACGGCTCTGCCAGAGGGGTTCTAGTGACCCCATTCAAACGCCCCACAGCGAAGGCCGTGGGGCGTTTTCTTTTATAAGCCCTCAAGGGGCGTGAGGTTAAACTCCGCGAAGTTTAAAAGTTGTCATCAATTTGACTTAATTATTTTGAGGAGTTGGCTGTGTTTTTTGCCAAATTTCTGCCACGTGAAGACAATTTTTTTGAAATGTTCAACCAGCATGCTGACCGCACTGTTGAGGCCGCTCGAGCGTTTTCTTTGCTGGTTGCGAACTACAGTGATGTCGCGCTGAGGGAGCAGTACAACCGTGAAGTAGATGAGGCAGAGCGTGCCGCCGATCGGGTGACGCACGACGTCAATAAGGCGCTGCACAAGACGTTCATCACACCTATTGATCGAGAGCAAATCCATAGTTTGATCAATACGATGGACGATGTGGCAGACCTGATTCAGGACTCTGCTGAAACCATGGCTTTGTATGACGTGCGCCACATGACTGTCGAGATCACTCAATTGACCGATTTGAGTGTGAGGTGTTGCGAGCGCTTGCGCGACGCCGTGCGTTTACTTGATCGAATTGCTGATCACGACACGGCTGATGCAGCGTTGAAGACCTGTGAGGAGATTGACCAGCTTGAAAGTGACGCTGATCGTGTCTTGCGCGCGGCGATGAGCAAGTTGTTTCGGGAGGAGCCTGACGTTCGCGAAGTGATCAAGCTCAAAGCAATTTACGAGTTGTTGGAAACCATTACGGATAAGTGCGAGGATGTTGCCAATCTGATCGAGGGCATCATCCTCGAGAATTCCTGAGTCAGGCAGGTTCTGCGATGGAAACTGTACAAGCCGCATTCTGGGTGGTTGCCATGTTGGTGATCTTGGCGCTTCTGTTCGATTTCATGAATGGGTTTCATGACGCCGCCAATTCAATTGCGACGGTGGTTTCGACGGGAGTTCTTCGTCCCGGACAGGCGGTTCTGTTCGCCGCATTTTTCAATTTCGTGGCAATCTTTGTCTTCCACTTGAGCGTTGCAGCGACAGTTGGGAAGGGAATTGTGTTGCCAGGTATCGTCGACACCCATGTCGTGTTCGGCGCACTGGTAGGGGCCATTGCCTGGAATTTTTTAACTTGGTATTACGGGATCCCAAGTAGTTCGTCGCACGCTCTGATTGGCGGTATTGTGGGCGCCGCCGTGGCGAAGGCCGGATTCGGTGCTTTGCTGACTGCGGGAATATTGAAGATCGTGGCATTCATCCTTGTATCGCCTCTACTTGGGTTCCTCTTGGGTTCTTTGATGATGGTGCTCGTCGCTTGGGTGTTCCGCCGAGTGCGTCCGCTAAAGGCTGACAAGTGGTTTCGCAGATTGCAGCTTTTTTCAGCCGGTGCTTATAGTTTGGGGCATGGCGGTAACGACGCTCAAAAAACCATTGGCATCATTTGGATGCTGCTGATAGCCACCGGTTATACGGCGGCCGGAGATCAATCCCCGCCGACCTGGGTCATTGTGTGCTGCTACACGGCCATTGGAGTGGGAACGATGTTCGGCGGTTGGCGAATCGTCAAGACCATGGGTCAGAAAATTACCAAGCTAAAGCCTGTGGGCGGATTCTGTGCGGAGACTGGTGGGGCGATTACCTTGTTTCTGGCAACAGCGCTGGGCATTCCCGTATCCACGACCCATACGATCACTGGGGCAATCGTGGGTGTGGGCTCAGTGCAAAGAGCCAGTGCCGTCCGATGGGGCGTCGCCGGGAACATTATCTGGGCTTGGGTCTTGACGATTCCAGCGAGCGCCTTCATGGCGGCGATTGCCTATTGGGTTAGCCTCCAACTATTTTGAAGTCGCGGACCCTATTGGGATATTTTTTTGGACTCTTCGACCTGGTATTCAAAGTAGCGTTGAAAGCTGAATGCGATGCTGCTCATCAGCGCCGTCGTCCCAAGCAGCAACGCCAAGACAAGTGCGCCGATGGTCAACCACTGCGTGTTTCCCGCTGCCGCATCTGATGGCGCGCTTGGATTGAACTTCGCGTTCCATTTTTCGGGTGACATCAAGCCATAGACAATCGCCGTCAATGCACAGCCGGCCATGGTGAATCCGAGCAATGGAATCAGCGCCCAGCTCCATTGGTCGTCCAGTCCGTATTTCTGAACGCGCTCAATGCCGTAAAGCCCAATGGCCGTCGGCAAGGGCAATAACCAGCCCAATAGGTCGTTCAAACCACGCAAATAAAATCGGTGTAGCCCCAATGGCCCACCGATAAATGCAAGCCAGCATGCCGTTGTCTTATTTTTCATTGAGTTGGATCGGGAGAAGTGGTTGGGATGTCAAAGGGTGCTGGGTCGGCTGGATCAAACCTAAGGTTTGGAAAGAATTCCGAAAGGGGATTTTAGGGGGCCGCTATGTTGGCCCTTGTGTGGAGTGGGCGAATCAGTGCGGATTGCCAGCAATGAGCCGTCGCCGACGCGCTGTCGCACCAATGGGATTGGCAGCTTGGTCTTGCCGAGTAAGTGGCTTGGACTCATACGGGTTATACTAGCGGGCTATTCAGTGTGTCGCTGGCCGGGTGGTCATGTCGCGTGTCTCAAGCGCTGGATTTGTGCTGAATCAATGGTGAAATTTTTTTCGCCTCCCTAAGGATTAATCATGGTCGTCATCCGACTCGCCCGTGGCGGTGCAAAAGCACGCCCGTTCTTCAATATTGTTGTTGCTGACAAGCGTAACCGTCGCGACGGTCGCTTCATTGAGCGCATTGGTTTTTACAATCCAAGCGCAACGGCTAATGAAGAAGGCATCCGTATTGCTCAGGATCGTCTGACTTACTGGCGCAGTGTTGGTGCCCAAGCCTCCCCAACGGTTGAGCGTTTGGTCAATCAAGCCGCCAAAAAAGCGGCCTGATTGCTGTGATGTTGCCCGGCCTCGACGCTGCCGTATTACCGGCGGATGCCATCGAAGTTGGGCGCATCGCTGATGCCTGGGGCATCAAAGGCTGGTTCAAAGTCCTGCCACACAGCGCCGATCCCGAGGCGCTTTTTTCTTCCAAGCACTGGTTTCTTCTGCCCTCGGAAAAAGGCGCTAAAACGTTCTCCGGTGTTGGGCAGATATCCATCAAAGAATCGAAAATTCATTCGAATACGGTTGTCGCTTGCGCCAGTGGTGTAGATGATCGGAATGCCGCTGAGGCATTGCGTGGAGCCCGAATTTTCGTGTCCCGAACCCATTTTCCTGCTGCGAAAAAAGACGAGTATTACTGGGTCGATTTAA
Source organism: Rhodoferax sp. (assembly GCA_037968455.1). Taxonomy (GTDB): domain Bacteria; phylum Pseudomonadota; class Gammaproteobacteria; order Burkholderiales; family Burkholderiaceae_C; genus Rhodoferax. Next base: position 1,283 of record JBBKVN010000130.1, on the reverse strand, counting down.
TCGGTCTGAATGTCGTCAATCGAGAAGGGGCGAATTTGGGTGTCGTTCGCGAACTACTCTCTACGGGGGCTCAGACGGTGTTGGTCCTTGACTATGACCACGAGGGCAAAGTGCTGGAGCGAATGATCCCATTCGTTGCGGTCTATGTCGACGAGGTCGATTTGGCAGGGCGCCGAATTCTCGTGGACTGGCAAGCAGACTATTGAGCGCCATGCCATGCGGTTTGACGTTGTCACGCTTTTTCCGGAATTATTTGCCCCCTTTTTGACCACTGGCGTTACTCGCCGTGCGTATGAGACCGGGCTGGTTGATGTTCGGTTGACAAATCCCCGCGACTTTACTGAAGGCAATTACAAGCGCGTTGATGACCGTCCTTTTGGCGGCGGACCTGGCATGGTTATGCTGGCCGAGCCGCTATCCAAGTGTCTTGTTGAGATTCAAGGGCAGCGCAGGGTGCAAGCTCCTGTCGTGTTATTTTCTCCTGCTGGCAAAGCACTAGACCACGGGATGGTATCCCGGTGGGCGGGAAGTGACGGCGCCGTTCTGATTTGCGGACGCTATGAGGGCATTGATCAACGGTTTGTCGATGAATATGTTACCGAGCAAATTAGCTTGGGCGACTTTGTTCTCTCCGGAGGGGAGATCGCGGCGATGGCCTTGATCGATGCTGTTGCGCGTTTGCAGCCGGGGGTGTTGAATGCCGAGGGTAGCCATAAACAGGATAGTTTCAACCCGGAGCTGGACGGCTTGCTCGATTGCCCGCATTTCACTCGACCGGAGGTCTGGCATGACCGAAAGGTTCCAGATGTCCTGCTTTCTGGTCACCATCGTCAAATCGAGAGTTGGCGCCGTGAGCAGGGGCTTCTCATTACTGCACAAGAGCGCCCGGAGTTGATTGAGCGTGCCCGCCATTCAAAACTGCTCAAGCCACAGGATGAGCGCTTTCTCGCAACGCAATGCGCACTTGCCAAAGGCGACTCTGAGTCATAGAGGTTTTTCACAGGTTATAATTTAAGGCTATCGATCCTCTGGGTGGCCGTTTTTCTGCAAATGTAGATCAGCATTGTGCCAATTCCGGTGCAGGTGCACCCAAGATCATTTGAGGTAAATATGAATCTGATTCAAATCCTTGAGCAGGAAGAAATTGCTCGTCTCGGGAAAGTTATTCCTGAATTCGCACCTGGCGACACCGTCGTTGTCAGCGTCAACGTCGTTGAAGGTACACGTAAACGTGTGCAGGCATATGAAGGTGTTGTGATTGCCAAGCGCAATCGTGGCCTGAA
>JBBKVN010000129.1:0-2772 GCA_037968455.1 Rhodoferax sp. | reverse complement strand
ACGCGCCCCGCTACAGGCGCACCCGGTTTGGCACAGTCGCGCAACTCGCGCTCAATGGAGAGCATGCGCTCGGCCTGACGCACCACCAGCTCACCGACCGGGGTCATCGTGATGCCACGCACGCTGCGCACGACCAAGGTGGTTCCAAGCTCGGATTCGAGTGACGCAATCCGCTGCGAAATGGCCGCCTGCGTGGTGAACATGACCTGCGCGGTTTCACGAAAGCTGCCCGCTTTGGACAGCACCACCAGGGTTTCCAAAAACTTGGTATTCAAACTGATTGCCTTTCCGACTTGTCTGCGCAGTGCGCCCCGAATTGTGGGCTCATTTGAGTGTAATGAGATCGCGGAAGTTCGGGCCAAACGTCGATGACGGATGAGTGGCCGACGCAAGAATCATCACCAGAATGCTTTCACTGCTCAGTGAGGCACTTTCAGGGCCTCCTCAAGTTTGAAAGTTTTTGAGCATCAAAAGTGCCATTGGCGCTTTACGTACTTGCGGTAAATGCTATCAATAGCGTAGCAAATTGCTGCCGTGGCATTGAGCCATCACGCCTCCCACGGGTCGTCCTCGCTCTGCTCCCTGGGGACTGGGTGACGATCTTGCCAACACGGCCCTGTTTCTGCGGTAAGGTCGCTGTTTTAGCAAGCTTCCAGAATCAAGGATCGACCATGATGGCAGACAAACGTGAGGTGGTGTACGGCACTGAGGACTTGCTCATCAGCCTGTGCAATTCGGTGACCAAGGTGCTGAACATTGCCACGCAGGGCAAAACCCAGTATTCAGGCATGGTTCAGCGCATCTCCAAGATTGGCCTGAAGCCCGACATTGGCTGCTTTGTGCTGTTTGATGGCGGCTTTAACGGCCTGGTGGTGTTGAACTTCGAGGGCAAAACGGCCATGGAGATCTACACCAAGTACATGCTCAACATGGGCATGCCCAAGGACGAATTGGCTAGCTCCCACACCTCGGATGAGGTGAGCAACATTCTGGGCGAACTGATGAACCAGATCGTGGGCGACTTTACCGGCAAGATTCGCCGCGAATTGCAGACCAATATCACCCAGAACCAGCCCAAAATGCTGGTGCTCAACAAACAGGTGATGCTTAGCGTGGACACGCCGCTGGACCGGCCCGAGATGCGCCGCGTGACCTTTTACACCGAGAGCAACAACATCTTTTACCTTGAGCTGGCCATCGACCGCACCGAGTTCATCAAGCTGATGGATTTTGACGTGAACGAGGTCCCCGACCCTGACGCCCTGATCGCCATGGAGGGCGCCCGCCAAGGGGCGGCCAGCGTGTCGCCTGTCCCCACTTCGGAGGCTGACGACAACGAAGCCCTGATGCGCTCACTGGGCATGTAAGCCCCATCGCCTGATTTCCCTGTACCCCTGACTTACAACCCAAGGCTTCTCCATGAATATTCACCTCAGTTTGACGCCCCTGATTTCGCTGGTGGCCGGAATTTTGATTCTGATCATGCCCAAGTTGCTGAACATGATCGTCGCCGTCTACCTTATCGCCATCGGCGTCATTGGCCTGGTTGGCACCAAGATGCTGTGAGCTGATCTGGCGGCTCGGCGGGCGCCGCCGTGCACGCTGACTTTCGCTGGAACTCCCGATGAAACGCATTGCCATAGTAGGGTTGCAAAGCGACTCGCAACGCAGCAGGGCTGAGATCGAGTAAGCTGATGTTTCTGGCGGGTTTCTGCAAGCAAAAAAGGGCGCTAGCGCCCGCTGTTGCTTCAGGAGCCACTCTTTATTCAATAGCAAAACAGGCTGCAGTCTGCGCCCCTTAAGTGCGCGGTTGAGTGGTCTGCTCAAGGAGTTTTTGTGATCAAGTTTTACTACAACACCGCCCCCAATCCGGCCAAAGTCGCCCTGTTTCTGGAAGAAGCGGGCCTGCCCTATGAAGTGGTGCCGGTGGACACCCGCAAAGGCGAGCAGCACGCCCCGGCCTACACCGCCCTGAACCCCAACGCCAAAGTGCCCGCCATTGAAGATGATGGCGTGGTGGTGTTTGACAGCAACGCCATCCTGCTTTACTTGGCTGAAAAAACCGGCCAGTTCCTGCCCGCCAACCGCCCACAAGACCGCGCCAACATGCTGTCATGGTTGATGTTTGTGGCCAGCGGCATTGGCCCATTTTCAGGCCAGGCCGTGCACTTCAAGCATTTCGCCCCCGAGCCCCTGCCTTACGCCATCAATCGCTATGACTTTGAGGCTTCGCGTCACTGGGGCATTCTGAACGACCACCTCGCCACCCACCATTTCATGTTGGGCGACGACTACACGCTGGTGGACATGGCGGTTTGGGGCTGGGCCCGCGCCGTGCCGTTTGTGCTGGGCGCCGATGCCTGGGACAAACTGCCCCACGTCAAGCGCCTGCTCGACGAAATCAACACGCGGCCAGCCGCCCAGCGCGCTGAAGCGCTCAAAACCAAGTTCACCTTCAAGGCCGAGATGGACGACGACGCCCGCAAAGCCATGTTCCCTCAAAACGAACGCCTCAAGGCGTGAGCGGAGCCGGCGCATGACGGGGTTTCTGGAGCCCGCGCCCGGCGCGGCGTCTGACAAACCCAACGCCCGCACCGAAGCCGCGTTGGCGCGCTTGAGAGCTGCCATGCGCGACATCGAGGCCGAGGTGGCGTCGCACCATGGCGTCTACCCCTACAACCACGGGCGGGTCACCCAGTCCGAGTTGTGCCGCCGGGCGGACGTGAAGAAAGCCACGCTGCAAAACCCGGTTCACAAAGACACCACCCGGGT
>JBBKVN010000128.1:0-2792 GCA_037968455.1 Rhodoferax sp. | reverse complement strand
TTCTGGTGCGCCCCATGAAAGGCACCGCGCCGCGCGGGGCCAGTGCGCATGAAGACGAAACGCTGGCGGAAAAACTGCGCAGCACCCCCAAGGAATTGGCTGAGAACGTGATGATCGTGGACCTGTTGCGCAATGATGTCTCTCGCCTCGCCACGCCCTTCAGCGTCAAAACGCCGCGTCTGTTTCAAGTCGAAACCCTGCCCACCGTGTTTCAGATGGTCTCAGACGTTACCGCCACCACCCGCCCGAACACCACCTTGACCGATGTATTCGCTGCCCTCTTCCCCTGCGGCTCCATCACCGGGGCGCCCAAAGTACGCGCCATGCAAATGATCAAGCACCTGGAGCCCGAGGCGCGTGGCCTCTACTGTGGCGCGGTGGGCGTGGTGCGCCCCGGTGGCCACGCCACCTTTAACGTTGGCATTCGAACCGTGACCCTGGATGGCTCGCGCGCGCTCTGCGGCATTGGCAGCGGCATCACCTTTGATGCGACGGCTGACGCAGAATGGAATGAATGGCGACTCAAACGCGGGTTTCTGGAGCGCGCCAGCCAACCCTTCAACCTGCTTGAAACCCTGTGCCTGGACAACGGGCAACTTCGCCATGCGCCGGATCACTTGGCCCGGCTGGCGCGTGCCGCCGCGCATTTTGCTTACCCGCTGGGCGCCACCCAGCTGAATGAACAGTTGCGACGATTGACGACATCGCACCCCGACGGTGCCTGGCGCGTTCGGCTTCAACTCACGCGGGAGGGCGAGGTGTTGACCGAAGTATTTGCCTTGGGCGAAACACCCAGCCCGGTTTTATTGCAACTGGCCGACACCCCGTTTGAGGCAGCAGACAGCGAGTTTGTGCGCTTCAAAACCACGCACCGCCCCCATTACGACGCCTACACGCCCACCCAGGCCGGTGTTTTTGACACCTTGCTCTGGAACACCCGTGGCGAAATCACCGAATGCACCCGCGGCAATATTGCCTTGCTGCTGGACGGCCGCTGGGTGACTCCGCCGCTGTCGTGCGGGCTATTGGACGGCGTGGGCAGAGCCCAATTTTTGACCGAAGGGCGCTTGGTCGAGGCGGTAGTGCGGCTGGAGGATTTGCCTCGCGTTACCGCGTTGGCGTTTGTGAACAGCCTGCGCGGCTGGATTGACGCCAGGCTTTCACCCAGCGCTTGAAGACTCAGGCCGGCAGTTCAATGATGAAGCAGGCTCCGCCCTCGCGGTTGACCGCGCTGAGCTGGCCATGCCAATAGCTCTCAACGATCATTTTGGACATGTAAAGCCCAATGCCCGTGCCCTTTCCTTCTTCCTTGGTGCTGAAGTAGGGGTCAAAAATTTTGTCCAGAATGTCAGGGGGAATACCGCCGCCGTTGTCTGACACCTCAATGTGAACCCGATTTTCGAGCCGAGTCGCCTCAATCAAGATTCGTGGTGCGCTTTGGCGGACGCTGAGCAAAGCGTCTTTGGCATTGCTGAGCGGGTTCAAAATCATTTGCGACAACTCGCCCGCAATGCCAAACAGCTCGAGTTTCTCATCGCACCGCAACGTCACTTCTATGTGGTGGTCCTTGAAAACAGCCTCCATGATGTCTGTGGCCGACACCATGGAAGGTTTGAGGTTGAACTGCGCTTTGTGTTTTCCCGGTTTGAAAAAATCACGGAATTCATCAATGGTGGATGACATTCGTGTCATCAGGCGGGCCGCTTTGTCTTCCATTCGGGCCATGGACTCGTCCGTCAAACTGCCGGAACGATGAAGAAGACGAATGTTTTGCAACACCAGACTGAGTGCATTCAAGGGCTGCCGCCATTGGTGAGCAATGGCCCCAATCATCTCGCCCATGGCGGCCAACCGTGACTGCTGAATCAACAAGACTTCCTGGCGCTTTCGCTTGTCGATCTCGTCGTGCACGCGCTGATCCAGGGTGTGGTTCAACTCGTCCAGCGCCATGGTGCGCTCAGACACTTTGGTTTCCAGCTCCTGGTTGTAGTTTTGCAGCTGGTCGCGGCTCAGCCTGAGCGCATCGACCATCTGATTGAAACTGCCTGACAGTTGACCAATCTCATCCGCACGCTGCACATCGACTCGCACCGACAAGTCCCCCCCCGCGACCCGGGACGCCGCCGCACTGATGGTGGCAATCGGCCGGGTCAACCACGCAGCAAAGAAATAGCCCACTGGCAACAAGGCCAACATGGTGATCAATGAACCGTAGATCAGTTGGCGGTACATGTTCGCGGTGTTTTCCAGGTACTCGTTGGTGTCGAAGTCGATCATCATCGCGCCCCAACTCACCCCACTGAAACGCACTGGCGCGGTGTAGCGGTGTAGCGGTGTAGCGGTACAGGGTGCCTCCATTGACGTCTGTCAACACGCCATACGATTCACGCTCAAATATGGTGTCGGGCATCACCGCCCGATCACGCTCCTTCATCTCCCACTCATCAGGCAGAATTTGAATGACGGCCCCATGTTTGGGCACGATCACCACGCGCTGCACCGCTTTATTGTTTTGCAGCACCTGCAAGTTGTGGTCGACGACATAGCCATAGTCGTCTGTCAACATGGCGTCCGAGCAGGCTTGAACAATCGATCGCGACACCGTAGCTGCCTGCGAATACAAGATCTTCAACAACGAGTCGTGCTGCAGGGGAATGATCAACAGACCATAAACCACCGTCAACGCGACCAGAAAGCCCCCAAAAATGGCAAAAACCCGCAGAAACATGCGGTTTCTGGGGAGCCAGTGGAAACGGATGCGACGTGATGTCATTCAAGAAACCGGTTCAGAA
>JBBKVN010000127.1:0-7692 GCA_037968455.1 Rhodoferax sp. | reverse complement strand
CCCATCAAGGGCAGCAAGCGCAGAGTCAACAGGTAGGGCGCCAGGGTGTTGACCGCAAAGCGCACGTCCAGCCCGTCGGAGGTGATGGTATCGGGCGCGCGGTAGATGCCGGCGTTGTTGATCAACACATCGAGCCGCTCATGCTTTTGGGCGATGTCGCGGGCGAGGGCCGCGACGTCGGCCATGCGCGACAAGTCGGCCAGGTAGGTCTCAATGCGCCCGGCGCCGGGCAGGGCCGACAGCGTCTTTTCGGTGGCGGCCAGTTTGGCCGGGTTTCGGCCGTGCAGCAACACGGTGTGGCCTTGTTCGCCCACGGTGTGGGCGGTTGCCAGGCCAATGCCGTCGGTGGCGCCGGTCACAAGAATGGTTTTGATCATGGTGGGTCCTCGTTAAGCGGTTGATGGGAAATCGGGCAGCACGTCGCTTGCAGGTAAGTGGCTTGCGTCCACTCACCCAGCGTACAGGCCCCACTGTATTGACTTGTTCAGCGATGAAAAAGTAGCGAATCACTGGTTCATAATCCTGATTTTCAATGGAATAGCATGGACACAGACAGCCTTCGCCTTTTCGTTTTAGCCGCCGAGAAGCTCAACATCAGCGCGGCGGGTCGGCAACTGGGGTTGGCGTCGGCGGTGGCCAGCGCGCGGTTGGCCAAGCTGGAGCACACGGTGGGCGCAGACCTGTTGCGCCGCACCACCCGCAAGGTGACGTTGTCGCTGGAAGGGGCTGAGTTTTTGCCCTACGCCAAAGAGATACTGGCGCAAGAAGGGGCTGCACTGGCGGCGCTGGGGCAAGGGCGCCCGCAGGCCACGGGTACGTTGCGTTTTGCGGCGTCCAGCACCTTTGCCCAGCTCTACATCGTGCCGCTGCTGCCTGAGTTCTTGAAACAACACCCTGGCATCAACCTGGACTTGCGCCTGTCAGACACTGCGTTTGACTTGATTGAAGGCAGCTTTGACCTGGTGCTGCGCAACGCGGCGCTGGACGACAGCAGCCTCAAGTGCCGCAAACTGGCCGATGACCAGCGGGTGCTTTGTGCCGCGCCCCGCTATCTGGAGCAACACGGCGTGCCCCAGCACCCCGATGATCTCGCCCAGCATCAGTTGATCGCCTTCAGGGACATGTCCGCCAAACCTTTGCGTGGCCCTGAGGGGCCTGCCGGGCACTTCGACCCGCGCCAGGGGCGTTGCCGCCTGGTGGTGGACGACGGGCTGAGCCAGAAGCTGGCGACTGTTGCCGGGGCAGGTATTTCGATGAACTCGATGTGGAGCATCCACCGTGAAATAACGGCTGGCGCGCTGGTGCGGGTGCTGCTCGACTACGAGGTGAACGACCACTCCGCCCTGTGGCTTGTCTACCCCAAGTCCAACGTGCTGACGGTGAAAGTGAGGGCCTTCATTGACTTTTTGCTAGAGCACATTGGCCAGCAGCCTCCGTGGAAACGGGGGTAAGGGCTAACTTCAACCTACTGAAGGCCTTGCAGCAACTCCAGCGTGGGGTACCCGTCCGCTGGCAGGCTGAGGCTGCGCTGGTAGTCGCGGATGCCGCTGCGGGTGGCGGGGCCCATGATGCCGTCGGGCGTGCCGCTGTCAAAGCCGCGGGCGTTGAGTGCAGTTTGCAATGTTTTCAACTGGGTGCGGGTCAAGGCCTGCAAATCTCGCGGCCAAGGGGTTTGCACGGCCGGGCCACCCGCCAGTCGTTGGGCCAGCAGGCTTACCCCAAGGGCGTAACTGTTGGAGTTGTTGTAGCGCAGGATGGTGCGAAAGTTGACGCCCACCAAGAAGGCCGGGCCGCGCGCACCGGCGGGCAACAAGAGGGTGCTGTCGGTCAAAGCGGGCAGCGGTTTGCCGTCCATGGTTTGCACGCCCTCGGCGGCCCAACCTGATGCGGGCTGAGGCGTGTCGGCGCGGGCGAAGTCAAAACCGGTGGGCAGGCGCACTTCCACGCCCCAGGGTTGGCCGCGTTGCCAGCCCGAGCGGGCGAGGAAGTTGGCGGTGGAGGCCATGACGTCGGGCAGGCTGCCCCAGATATCGCGCCGGCCATCACCGTCGGCATCCACGGCGTAGGCCAGATAGTTGGACGGCAGAAACTGGGTTTGGCCCATGGCGCCGGCCCAGGAGCCAATCATGTCGGCGCGGGCAATGTCACCACTTTGCAGAATTTGGAGGGCGGCCAGCAACTGGCCCCGCGCCCAGTCTTCCCGCCGTCCTTCGAAACCCAATGTGGCGAGGGCGTCGATGGTGGGAATGTCGCCCGTAAAACTGCCGTAGTTGCTTTCCATGCCCCAAATGGCGGCCAGGATTTCCAGCGGGACGCCGTAACGTGCGGGCACGCTATCAACTTCAACCGGCAGGTTGCGCAGCCGGGTCTGCCCACGGGAGACGCGCTGGGGCGAGACGGCGGTGTCCAGGTAGGCCCAGACGGTGCGGGTGAACTCGGGCTGGGCCTTGTCGGAGGTGATGACGTGAGGAATGAGTCGCACGGTGTCAAAGGCGAGGTGGAGCGTGGCCTCGGTGATGCCGGCGGTGCGAGCTGACGTGCTGAACTCGGCCACCCAGCGGGCGAATTGCGCGGCGGGGTCGATCTCTGGCGCTGGCGCCGGCGCCACAACAACGACTGGCGCAGGTATTGCCGGGGCGGGGGCCCCGACAGGTGGCGCAGAGGCGCAACCGCCCAACGCGGCGAGGGTCAGCAGGGCGGGCGCGACCCAGTGGGGCGCGTGCGACGATGAACGGGATTGTGTGTGCATTCCCATCATTTTCGCTGCTGACGGAAACCGGTCGATTAATTTAGAGCGTCAACGCGTTCAGGTGCTTCTCTGCAAACGCCTCGAAATCGCCAATGGGGACCGGTTTGGCGAAGTAGTAGCCCTGAAACTCCCGGCAGCCGGTTGCCACGAGAAACTCCCGTTGCTGCTGTGTTTCCACGCCTTCGGCAATGACATTGAGATTGAGGGCGTTGGCCAGCGTCACGATGGCCCTGACGATGGCCGCGTCATCAGGATCACTGTGCACATCTCTCACAAACGATTTGTCAATCTTGAGTTGATCCAAGGGCAGGCGTTTCAGGTATGACAAAGAGGAGTAGCCCGTGCCAAAGTCATCGAGTGAGAATGAGACGCCTTTGGCCTTGAGCGCCGACATTTTTTCGACCACGTGGTCGACGTTGTCCACCAGCAAAGACTCGGTGAGCTCGAGCTTCAATCGATCCGGGCGAGCACCCGTGCTTTGGAGAGTGGACAGGACTTGATCGACGAAATCAGACTGGTGAAACTGGCGTGCACTGACATTCACCGCGATGGTGAGGTGGGCCTTGGTGGGTTGCGAGGACCACCGTACCAATTGATCGCAAGCGGTGTGGAGCACCCAGAGTCCGAGGCGCTGTATCAATCCGCACTCTTCGGCTAGGGGGATGAACTCGAAGGGGGGCACCATGCCCCGCGTCGGGTGCTGCCAGCGGACCAAGGCCTCAGCGCCAGTCACTCGGCCATCATCCAATATTTGGGCCTGATAGTGCAGTATGAGCTGGCTCTCATCAAGTGCTTGGGTCAAGTCATTTTCAAGCGCGGCGCTGTTCATGACGGTGGTTTCCATCAGCGGATCAAAGAAGCAGAAGCTGTTTCTCCCTGCTGCTTTGGACCGGTACATGGCGAGATCGGATTGCTTCATCAAATCATCAATGGAAAGCTGCTCTCCCTTAAAAAGGGTTGCTCCAATGCTTGAACTGCAGCGGTAGTTCACGTTGCCCAGCGGGTAGGGCTGATGGGTGGATGACAGTATTTTTTGACCGATCGATTCGGTCAGGGTGGCCGCGACAGTGCGGTCAACACCCAAACCGAACAACAAGACAACAAACTCGTCGCCCCCCAATCTGGCGACGGTGTCCTCCCCGCGAACACATTTGGTGAGTCGCTGGGCGACTTGTATTAACAGTGCATCGCCCATACCGTGGCCAAGTGTGTCATTGAGTCGCTTGAAGTTATCCAGATCAATGAACAACATGGCGCTGTAACTGTCATCCCGCAAACTATTCCGGCGAGTGGACAAACGTTCCAGTAAAAGTGTGCGGTTGGGAAGGCCTGTGAGTTGATCAAAGTAGGCGAGGTGGTTAATCTGTTTTTCAGCCTGCTTGCGTGCCGTGATATCGAAGTGGGAGCCGACGTAATGGGTGACTTCTCCGTGGGCGTTTTTCACCGCAGAAATCGTGCTCCATGCAGGGAACTCCGTTCCGTCTTTGTGGCGGTTCCATAGCTCACCCTTCCAGACACCCGTGCTGTTGAGGCTGTCCCACATTGATTGTTGGAAAATTTTGTCATGGCGATCGGACCGGATCAAGCGCGGAGTTTTCCCCAGCGCCTCACTTGCCGAGTAGCCTGTGTTTGTCATGAACGCCTGGTTGACTTGCAGAATCACATTGCGGGCATCGGTGATGATCATCGCCTCTTGGGATTCGAAAGCGGCTGCGGCAACTCGCAGGCTGTCTTCGGTGGATTTGCTGGCGTCAATGGAGAGCTGGCGGCTTCTTTCCAGTCGCCAGCCCAAGGTGCCGACCACGGTGGCGAAGAAGATCAGAATGACGCTGCCCGCGGCCGCCCATGCGAGATAAACATTGGTCTTGTTGTGATACGTTGCGAGCTGCTCGTGTTCGGACAAGCCGACGATGACCGTGAGTGGGAAATCATAGAGTTTGCGTGCACCGGTGTAGCGGCGAACGCCGTCCCAAGCGTTGACGACCACCATGGCCTGTCCCTCGTCCGATTCTGCATTCGGTGCTGCGGTGGCATAGTCCACCGCAGCACCGAAGGATGACTTCCCCCCCGTGCGCTTGGCCCGAAAGATACCGTCGACGCCGAGTACGGCGAGCACGCCATCCGCTCCTAGTTTGGAGGGCTCATAACCGCTCACAAAGTAGTCAGCTGCCACCGAAACAGCGACGACGCCCGCAAAGCTGCCGTCAGGCCCAGCGAGTCGTCGGCCAAACTGGATCAAGGGTTCCGTTGTAACGGTGCCCGGAAAAGGTGTGCTGACCGCAATGCCGTCACTGTGACGCAAGACGTTCATCAGCTTTCCATCAATCTCTTGCCGGGACTTTGACGGGCGACTGCTGGTGAGAACTCTGCCGTTTGTGTCTGCAATCAAAACCACGAATAGCAAGTCGGGTGGCAGCAAACCTCGTGATTTGAGGTCCGACAATCCTTGTGGGCGGCCGGTGCTTTCGTTGGCATATTTGACTACCTTCAGCGTTTGGTCAATTTCGCGAAGGGCGCGCGTGGCCTGCGCTTCGTAGGTGGCCAGCAACTCTTGTGTCAATACGCCCGAAGCGCGTTCTGCCTCCTTGCGTTCGGCCTTGATGAGGAGCGTGGTGGCGACCCAGATGACAGCCAAGACAAAGATTGAGAATGCGGGGAAAAGCAGGTACGAGTGCAAAGACTTGCCTTGGAGCATTCTGCTTCCCATTCCCTGTTTTCCTAAATTCGAGAAATTGCCATTCTTCCCTGCATTCATTGCTTCCTCGATTCAGAGGTTTTTCGTTTCAATGGCATCGGGGATCATGGGCATTTAAGGCGAAAAGAGGACTCTGACGCTGCTGTCGACCAAGTTCTGATCGATGTAGCTGATGGCGTTGGGGTTTTCTGCAAGTTGGCGCTTGACCTCGTTTCCGTTGGGCACTTCCTTGGGTGGCAGGCCCCGCCCGGTAAAAATGATTTTTGACCAGTGGGCTTTGATTTGTGCCGCCGATTTCCCGGTCAACTTCGCATAAAACTCATCGCGTGCCGGAGTGCCTTCAGTCAAATCGATGGGCACAGCGTGTCCCCCGTTGGGAAAGGTATTTGTTTTACCCAGGAAAATGTCTCTGATTTGATGGGGATTGAGGGTCATGACCTGACTGGTGGCAGAGACAACGGCAACGACATCGGCGCCAGCGGCACTGGCGCCGATACTGGTGGACAGTGCGGTCAATAGGACTTTGAAGCGGATGAGTTTGATCACGTTCAGCCCCCTCAAAAAACAAAATTCAGTGCGATGCTGAATACGTTGTAGGACCCACCGCGTTGGTACCCGGGTTGCAGGTTCGTCAAGGTGCCCGCGGAGTCTGCGCTCAGCGTTACTAGGTCATATTGCAACTTGAGCGCCGTATTTCGGGTGAAGTCCCATCGACTGCCGAGCGATAGGGTGTGCCCCGATGCGCCTCGCAAGGTGTTGTTGAGGCCCGCGTTCAGCGTCGCGATACTGCTAGCCAGATAGGCGGGGAAGGTGGCGGCGTTGAGTCCCGGGTCTGTGATGTTGCTGGTTTTTTCTGATTGGGCGAAGGTGAGGTAGGGGGTAAATTCACCCATGCGGTAGCCACCGCTCACATACCAGCCGGTTTGATTGCCAATGAATGAAGGCGACTCGGCCTTACTCAGTTCAGCCATCACAAACCAGTCATCGGCGTCGTACATGGCGCCGATGACCATCAACTTCATGCGACTGTCGCGGGCGAGGTACTTGTCAGCAATCGCGACCCCTGCTGGGCCAAATTGTCTGAAGCCGTCAGCCAGTGGGTAAAGAAGGGGAAAGCTGAGATCGGCTTCCTGGTACGCAAAGTGCAAAGTCGTACGATCGATCTCTGTGGTGTTGAAGATGCCCACCGCGCGTTTGATTGTTGTGGGTGAGGCGCCGTTGGCATTCTTGATTTCGCTGTTGCCGAAACTGGCTTGGAAGGTGCTTGAGGCGTTGCCGATGTGAATCCGGTAGCTGGCATCCACGCCGTCATTGTTGGTGAGGGGAATGAGGCCGTAAATATCCATCGGAGCGCGAACCCAAGGGGTCGAGTAGCCGACATACCGATAGTCACTGACCAGTAGAGTGGGCATTCCAATGCGACCCACTCGCACGTTGAAGTCGGGGGTGAACTGGTATTTGACGTTGGCCCACTCCACTTCAGGGGTGTAAGACCCATCGTAGCGGAGCTGGGAAATGACCTGAAGAACCCCCGAAACTTTGGAGGTGAAATTGGCTGTGATCTGTGCCCCAATCACGCTGTCCACGTTCGCGCTCCAGGACTCACTGAAACCGGCGCCGGTTTTTTTGATAAACGGGCTGTTCGTGAAATCAGCTTGACCCTCACTGGAGTGAGCGAGACCTACGGTACCAAAGCCGCTGAGGGTGAAAGTAGGCGCGCCTATTTCGTCGGCTCGCGCCGTGGTCACGACCAAGGTGGAGAGCAGCAGTGAGGCGACGGCTAGTCTCGTCACGTGTCGGCGGTCAATCGTCAGCGGAGTCAATTTTTATCCTCAGATGAAGTGGGTTCTTCATCGCGTGTGATTTGGACATGCCCTTATTCACGGGGCATTGGGCATTCTCTGTTATCGGTCAATTTCAAACGGCGAGAGCTGGGAAGTAGCCAGCAAACGCGCTGTTATTTTAACGACCGCTCAAGAAAACCAAGTGGTCGGCGTGAGCCCTGCTGGGTCTGAACCGTTCGCCTTAAGATTCGGAACTTCTTTGCATTAACACGGTGGTCGGTTTGCGAAGAGGGGGCGCGTGAGAAGCACCACCGAGTTGTGGTAGCGAGGTCCCCCGTTCACGGATGCTTGGGCTGTGGGTCGCTGGTTTACTTCAACACCCGCCGGTTCGAACTTGACTGTTCGCGGCCTTTGGACCGCTGAAGCGGAGTGTTGGCTATCGGGTTAAGTACGCCAGGTACTTG
>JBBKVN010000126.1:0-4713 GCA_037968455.1 Rhodoferax sp. | reverse complement strand
CTGGCGGTAGAGGTTGGCGCGCCGGTGATTCCCATTGCGGTGTCCACCGGCAAATGCTGGCCGCGCGAGGGCTTTGTGAAGCACCCCGGCGTGGTCCATGTGTCGATAGGCCCGGTGATTCCCAGTGTCGGGCGCGAACCCAAGGAGTTGATGCGCGAGGTGGAGGCCTGGATTGAGGCCGAAATGCGCCGCATCGACCCCGAGGCTTACACCCCGGTCGCCTAGGTTTTGCTCATGCACCCGTTGCTTCGGTTTACGTTCGATTTGTTTGAGTCAAATCAGCCTTTGGTGCCCGTCTGTCCTGCGCAAGGCGCTATTAATTTCGTAGTCGATAAGCCCGTCGAACCGTTGGTGGTGGTGGCCCCAAAGCCCGCTCCCCTGGTTGAGGTCAGCCAGTTCGCTCACCCCCGCGCCAACCGCGAGACCCGTCTGGGCGGCCAGCGAGTGGGCTTTGAATTCAAGCGCGGGCAGCGGCGAACCAGTGGTTTCTCAGTGAGTGAAGAGGGGCTGGTCGTACGGGCGCCCAAGTGGGTGACGCTGGCCCAGGTTGAGGCCGCGCTGCAGGAAAAATCGACCTGGATTGTTCGCAAGCTTGACGAGACCCGCGCCCGCCACGCGCAGGCCCAGTCCCAACGCATGGAGTGGCGCCACGGCGCCAAGCTGCCGCTGCTGGGCGCGTCAGTGGCCTTGGTGCTGGACCCAGAGCGGCGTCTGCGCGCCGGCTCGGAGTTGCAGTCTGTGCCGTTGGCCGAGGGTGACGCCGTGCCGTCTCAACAACTGGTCATTCCCTTGCCCCTGTCCGCCACGGCCGAGCAGGTGCAGGCAGCAGTGCAGCTGTGGCTCATGCGCCACGCCCGCGCCTTGTTTGTGGAGCGTTTGAATCACTTTGCGCCTCAGTTGCAGGTTCAGTGGCGCAAGCTGGCCTTGAGTAACGCAGCCACCCGCTGGGGCAGTGCCAAGAGCGATGGCTCCATTCGGCTGAACTGGCGGCTCATTCACTTTGATATCAGCGTGATTGACTATGTGGTGGTGCATGAGCTGAGCCATTTGCGCGTCATGGACCACAGCCCGCGTTTCTGGGCCACCGTGGCCTCGGTGATGCCGGACTATGACCAGCGCCGCCGCCTGCTCAAAGCCGAGCCTGCGCCACGCGGGGCGTGATGGTCCAGGCGGCCATCGGCTGTCTTCAAACCGTCATCTGAGGGCGATACAGTCAAGGCCATGTCGGTGCCGGGGCGAACATCCCCGGCGAACAGGGCACCAGTGAGGAGGACGTGGTGCGACCGGCGCCATCTTCATCGCCCGCCCTGTACTCAACCGGGCAGGGTGCCAAAACGGTAAATGCCGTCGTCTCCCAACCTGCGTTGCAACTGCCCGTCAAACCACAGGGCGTGCAGGTGGGCAATCGATTCCCCCATCGCAAACGTGGTCTGATGCAGGTCCAGCGTGCGTTTGAACAACACCGGCAGCATGTCGGCCGCGCTGCTGGGTGTGGCGGTGCAGGCCACCAGCACCTCGGCCAAACGGTCGCGGTGGTGCTCGTGCAGCTGCTCAATGCGGGCATACAAGCCAGTAAATGGCTTGCCGTGGGACGGCAGCGTCAGCGTCTGGGCGTCCAGCGCCTTGAACTTGTCAATCGAATCCAGAAACAGCTTGAGCGAGTTGGCCTCGGGCTCTTGGTCGTACACGCTCACATTGGTGGAAATGCGCGGCAGCATCATGTCGCCCCCAATCAGTACCTTCAGTTCTTCGCAGTACAGCGCGATGTGCTCAGGCGCGTGGCCAAAACCGCTGATGCAGCGCCATGCCCGCCCGCCAATGGGCACCGTGTCGCCGTCCTGCAGGCGCCGAAATTGCGCGGGCACGGCGGGAACCAGCGTTGGGTAGTAGTTGCCGCGGGCCTTGATTTTGGCGACCGAATCCGGGTCGGTCAGCCCGTGTGAGGCAAAAAAATCCGCTGCCGCTTCGCCGCCAAAGCCCGTCGGCCCCTGGCTGCCGATGCGAGCCATGGTGTAGTCGGTGGCGCTGATCCACAGGCGTACATTCCAGCGCTCGCACAGCCAGTGCGCCAAGCCAATGTGATCCGGGTGCATGTGGGTCACGATGACGCGCAGAATGGGCAAACCTTCCAGCTCATTGGCAAACACCTGCTCCCACTGGGCCTTGGCTTCGTCCGCGCTGATGCAGCAGTCCACAATGCTCCAGCCCGCCACGCCGTCAATCTCGTCACGCAGCAACCACAGGTTGATGTGGTTCAGGGCAAAGGGCAGTGTCATGCGCAGCCACTTCACGCCGGGCGCAACGATGACCGTGCCGCCGGGCGAGGGAAGGGTGTCGCCCAGCGGGTAGTGCAGGGCTTTCTCAAGGTTGTCGGCGTGGTGGTTCAAAGGCATCCCCGGTTTTGACTGATAATTGACGTTTACGTAAACGTCAATCAAAATAGACATTCTAGGCGGAGACTTCTCAAGCCGCAGTCACTCAGGGCAACCCACTTTATGGCAATCACTTACAGCATCAGCGATTTGGCGAAAGAGTTCGACCTGACTACGCGCGCCATGCGTTTTTATGAAGACATGGGCCTGCTGCAACCCGAGCGCAGCGGCCCCGGCGGGCGCAGCCGCATCTACAGCGGACGCGATCGTACCCGCCTCAAGCTGACCCTGCGGGCAAAGCGCCTGGGCCTCAGCTTGACCGAGGCCAAAGACATCATCGACATGTACGACAGCCCACGTGACACCGGGCCGCAGTTGGAAAAGTTCTTGGAAGTGCTGGCTGACCACCAAAAGCAGTTGGAATCCCAAATGACCGACCTGCAAGCCAATATGGACGAGCTCAAAGTGCACCAGCGCGAAGCCCGTGCATTGCTCGTCAAGGCCCAGAAAAAGGCCGAGAGCGCCAAGGCTGCGATGGTTACCTCATGAACGCGGGCAACGCCCTTTGGGAGCGGGTGGCGGCCAGCTTTGTGCGCCAGGGTTTGATGACGCATCTGGGTGCCCGCCTGGTTCGTGTTGAGCCGGGGCTATGCGAGGTGGCGCTGCCGTACTCCGACAAGGTGACCCAACAGCAGCTTGGTTTTCATGGCGGCGCCATTGGCGCGCTGGCCGACATTGCCGGCGGTTACGCCGGGCTCACCCAGGCGCCTGAAGGCATGGAAGTGACCAGCGTCGAATTCAAAATCAACTTTATGGCCGCCTTTCAAGGCGGCGAGTTGCGCGCCACCGGCCACGTCGTCAAGGCCGGCCGGCGAATCATCGTGACCACGGCCGAGGTGGTTCACCTCAGCCCTGAGGGCAAAGAGAGCGTTTGCGCCGTGATGCAGCAAACGCTGATGCCTGTCCCCCAAACCTATTGAACCCCAAAACTCAAGGAGACCCTCATGAACAACATGCCCGGACTGAATTTCCAACTCGGTGAAGACATTGACGCCCTGCGCGACGCCGTTCGCGACTTTGCGCAGGCAGAGATTGCCCCTCGCGCCGCCGAGATCGACAAGAACGACCAGTTCCCCATGGACCTATGGCGCAAGATGGGCGACCTGGGCGTGCTCGGCATCACCGTGGGCGAAGAGTTTGGCGGCGCCAACATGGGTTACCTGGCGCACATGATTGCCATGGAAGAAATCTCCCGCGCCAGCGCCTCGGTGGGCTTGTCCTACGGCGCCCACAGCAACCTGTGCGTGAATCAGATCAACCGCAATGGCACGCCCGAGCAGCGCGCCAAGTACCTGCCCAAACTCATCAGTGGCGAGCACGTGGGCGCGCTGGCTATGAGCGAGCCCGGTGCCGGCTCTGACGTCATTAGTATGAAGCTCAAGGCCGAAGACAAGGGCGGCTACTACCTGCTCAACGGCAACAAGATGTGGATCACGAACGGCCCTGACGCCGACACCCTGGTGGTGTACGCCAAGACCGAGCCCGAGCTGGGCGCACGCGGCGTCACCGCCTTCCTGATCGAGAAGGACATGAAGGGCTTCTCCGTAGCGCAAAAGCTCGACAAGTTGGGCATGCGCGGCTCCCACACCGGTGAGCTGGTGTTCAACAACGTCGAAGTGCCCGCCTCGCAAATTTTGGGCAATCTGAACAGCGGCGCCAAGGTGCTGATGAGCGGGCTGGACTACGAGCGTGCGGTGCTCACCGGCGGGCCGCTGGGCATCATGCAATCCGTGATGGACAACGTGTTGCCTTACATCCACGACCGCAAGCAGTTTGGCCAAAGCATTGGCGAATTCCAGCTGATTCAGGGCAAAGTGGCCGACATGTACACCGTGCTGCAGGCCGGGCGTTCGTTTGCCTACACCGTGGCCAAAAACCTGGATATGTTGGGCACCGAGCATGTGCGTCAGGTGCGCAAAGACTGCGCCAGCGTGATTTTGTGGACTGCCGAAAAAGCCACCTGGATGGCGGGCGAGGGCGTGCAAATTTTTGGTGGCAACGGCTACATCAACGAATACCCGCTGGGCCGCCTGTGGCGCGACGCCAAGCTCTACGAAATTGGCGCCGGCACCAGCGAGATTCGCCGCATGCTGATTGGCCGGGAGTTGTTTGCGGAAACCATGTAAATCCGTCGCGTCCAGACCTTGACGCAGGATAAGGACGGTCGAAAAGGCCCGACTAGTCTCTAGGGCAGGGCACTGGGGGTTTGCGCGTTTGATTATGATGAGCCGCCCAAGCCGCTTCTCTGGGCTCGTCAAGCTCTGCCGCCGTGTTTGGGGCG
>JBBKVN010000125.1:0-4092 GCA_037968455.1 Rhodoferax sp. | reverse complement strand
TGCCAGACCTACTGGCCCAACGCATTTTGATTCTGGACGGCGCCATGGGCACCATGATCCAGCGCTTCAAACTGGGCGAGGAGCAGTACCGCGGCGAACGTTTCAAGGACTTTCACAAGGACGTGAAAGGCAACAACGAGTTGCTGTCGCTGACCCGCCCGGATGTGATTTCTGACATTCACGAGCGCTATCTCGCGTCGGGCGCCGACATGATCGACACCAACACCTTTGGCGCCACCACCGTGGCCCAAGCGGACTACGACATGGCCGCCCTGGCGCGCGAGATGAACCTCGAATCCGCCAAGCTGGCGCGCGCCGCCTGCGACAAATACTCGACCCCCGACAAACCCCGCTTTGTGCTCGGCGCCCTGGGCCCCACGCCCAAAACCGCCAGCATCAGCCCTGACGTGAACGACCCGGGCGCGCGCAATGTGGACTTTGAGACCCTGCGCGCCGCGTACTACGAACAGGTTGAAGCGCTGGTGGAAGGCGGCTCGGATGTGCTGCTGGTCGAAACCATTTTTGACACGCTGAACGCCAAAGCAGCCCTGTTTGCGATTGCCGAGTACTTTGAGGCCTCAGGCCAGCGCTTGCCTATCATCATCAGCGGCACCGTGACGGATGCCTCGGGCCGAATTTTGAGAGGCCAGACCGTGACCGCCTTCTGGCACAGCGTGCGCCATGCCCAGCCTCTGGCTGTGGGCTTGAACTGCGCACTGGGCGCCACTCTGATGCGCCCCTACATTCAGGAGCTGGCTCGCGTCGCACCTGACACCTTCATCAGCTGCTACCCCAATGCCGGCCTGCCCAACCCCATGAGCGACACCGGCTTTGACGAAACCCCTGCCGACACCAGCCGTCTGGTGCACGAGTTTGCCGCCGAAGGCCTGGTCAACATCGTGGGCGGCTGCTGCCGCACCACGCCGGAACACATTGGCGCCATTTTCGATGCCGTGAAACCCCTGCCGGGCCGTCAGATTGGACGCGGTCTTTTCTACAAAGAAGCGGCCTGAGCCCAGAGCAACACCGCTCAGCACGCTATGAAAAAAGGGCCGAAGGATTGAATCCTTCTGCCCTTTTTTTGTTGTCTGCCTCACCGGTGCCGTCGCACCGATGAGGCAGGGAGAACGATCAAGCCTGCGCAGCAGCCAAGACAGCGTTGAAGGTGGCACTGGGGCGCATGATGGCCGAGACCTTCACGGGGTCAGCCATGTAGTAGCCACCAATGTCCACAGCCTTGCCTTGCACCTCTTTGAGCTCCGCCACGATCTGCTGTTCGCCATCGGCCAGCGCCTTGGCCAGCGGCGCGAATTTCGCTTGCAGCTCTTTGTCTTCGGTCTGTGCGGCCAACGCTTGCGCCCAATACATGGCGAGGTAGAAATGGCTACCCCGGTTGTCCAACTCGCCGGTGCGAGTGGAAGGACCCTTGTTGTGGTCCAGCAATTGACCAGTGGCCTCGTCCAGCGTTTGGGCCAGGATCGTGGCCTTTTTGTTGCCGGTCTTTTGCCCCAGGTCTTCCATCGACACGGCCAACGCCAGGAATTCGCCCAGCGAATCCCAGCGCAGGTGGTTTTCTTCCACCAACTGTTTGACGTGCTTGGGCGCCGAGCCACCCGCGCCGGTTTCGAACATGCCACCGCCGGCCATCAAAGGCACGATGGACAGCATCTTGGCGCTGGTGCCCAGTTCCATGATCGGGAACAAGTCGGTCAGGTAGTCACGCAGGATGTTGCCGGTGACTGAAATGGTGTCCAGACCCCGATTCACGCGCTCCAGCGTGAAGCGCATGGCACGCACTTGCGACATGATCTGGATATCCAAACCGGTGGTGTCGTGTTCCTTGAGGTAGGTCGTGACTTTCTTGATCAGCTCGTTTTCATGCGGGCGATACGGGTCCAGCCAGAACACGGCAGGCATGCCGGAATTGCGGGCGCGGTTGACGGCCAGTTTGACCCAGTCGCGAATCGGTGCGTCTTTGACCTGGCACATGCGCCAGATGTCGCCCATCTCCACGTTCTGCGACAACAGCACTTCACCGGTGGCGATATCAACGATGTTGGCCACGCCACCTTCGGCGACTTCAAACGTCTTGTCGTGTGAACCGTACTCTTCGGCTTGCTGGGCCATCAGGCCCACGTTGGGCACGGTGCCCATGGTCTTGGGGTCGAAGTTACCGTGCCATTTGCAGAAGTTGATCATCTCCTGGTAAATGCGGGCAAAGGTGGACTCCGGCATCACAGCCTTCACGTCTTTCAGACGGCCGTCGGCGCCCCACATCTTGCCGCCATTGCGAATCATGGCGGGCATGGAGGCGTCCACAATGATGTCGTTGGGTGAGTGGAAGTTGGTGATGCCCTTGGCCGAATCGACCATGGCCAACTCAGGACGGTTGGCGTGGCAGGCGTGCAAATCGGCCTGGATTTCTTCGCGCGTGGATTGCGGCAGTGTCGAGATTTTGTCGAACAAATTGGCCATGCCGTTGTTGACGTTCACACCGATCTGATCAAACAAGGCGCCGTGCTTGGCAAATGCGTCTTTGTAGAAAATTTTCACGCAGTGACCAAACACGATGGGGTGCGACACCTTCATCATGGTGGCCTTGACGTGCAACGAGAACATGACGCCTGTCTGGTAAGCGTCGTCAATTTCTTTCTCGTAGAAGGCAACCAGTTCCTTCTTGCTCATGAACATGTTGTCAATGATCTCGCCGGCCAGCAACGACACCTTGGGCTTGAGCACCAGCGTCTTGCCGCTGGTGGTGATCAGTTCCATCTTCACATCACGGGCTTTGTCCAGCGTCATGGATTTTTCGCCATGATAGAAATCGCCATGGTGCATGTGCGAGACGTGTGAGCGGGAGGCCTGGCTCCACGGCGCCATCGAATGCGGGTTCTTGCGGGCGTATTCCTTGACGGCCTTGGGGGCACGGCGATCCGAATTGCCTTCGCGCAATACGGGATTCACGGCGCTGCCGATGCACTTGGCGTATCGCGCGCGAATCGCCTTGTCTTCGTCTGTTTTCGGGTCTTCCGGAAAGTCAGGAATCGCATAACCCTTGCCTTGCAACTCACGAATGCAGGCGATCAACTGGCCCACCGAGGCGCTGATGTTGGGCAGCTTGATGATGTTGGTCTCGGGCAGCAGGGTTTTTTTGCCCAGCTCGGCCAAGGTATTCGGTACTTTCTGCGCGTCCGTCAGATTTTCCGGAAATTCGGCCAACACGCGGGCGGCGACCGAAATGTCGCTTTCTTCAATATCAATACCGGCAGGAGCGGCAAAGGTCCGAATGACGGGCAGAAAAGAATAAGTCGCCAGCAATGGCGCCTCATCCGTGAGTGTGTAGATGATTTTCGATGCGCTCATGGTCGTCGTCCTCTTGGGAATGTGGGTAAATTTATCGTGCCACTATATGGGATTGTCTTTTCACCAAGCGAAAAGGCATCCGTTCAGGATAGGCGCGATTCCTTACGACAGGCTTGGAGCCCCGATAAATGGCCGACATTCTCAAATCCGCAGCCGCGCCAAAGCAGACATTGAAGCAATCCCCTTAAAATAGCGGCCTTCCAAGGAGCGTTGCAGCAGGTCGGCCCGACCTGTCAGGCTTGGAGATTCCCAACGACGCTCACCTGAAATTTGTCATCCACAGGTGAGCCGCATGTCTGAAATTCTCGTTCCCCCCATGAAACTGTCCGGTCTGGAGCCGGTGAACATTGGTGAAGATTCGCTGTTTGTGAACATTGGTGAGCGCACCAACGTCACCGGCTCGAAAGCCTTTGCGCGCATGATTTTGAATGGCGAGTACGAGCAGGCCCTGAGCGTGGCGCGCCAGCAGGTCGAAAACGGCGCCCAGATCATCGACATCAACATGGACGAGGCCATGCTGGACAGTCAGGCCGCTATGGTGCGTTTCCTGAACCTGATTGCCTCCGAGCCCGATATCTCCCGCGTGCCGATCATGATTGACTCGTCCAAATGGAGCATCATCGAAGCGGGGCTGCGCTGCGTGCAGGGCAAAGCGGTGGTGAACTCCATCAGCATGAAAGAAGGCGTGGACGCGTTCAAGCACCAGGCCAAGCTGCTGCGCCGCTACGG
>JBBKVN010000124.1:0-3051 GCA_037968455.1 Rhodoferax sp. | reverse complement strand
GCGGCGTGGACCACATGGTAGAAAACCCGGCTGAGCGTGTTTTCTACCAGCGGTTGCCCATCAGGCCCCAGTTGGTTGATCCAGTTGGCGCCGTCTTCTCTAAAGAAGTGCGCGCGCATCAAGTCCCAATGCGCAAAGGCCTTGGTTCGGTAGGAACCATCCTGTGTGGCATCGAAACGCGCCACGCAGGCTTTAACGTATTCGGTTTGCGGCCACATCAGCATGCTGCGCGCTTGCGCCGCGCCGGTCTTGTCGACCACGTCGAGTACAGCTCCGCTGAGGACGCCCGTTGTATTGATGCCGTGCTTCGTACCAAACTGGAACAAGCGTTGGACCGTTTCGGTCAAGTCGGTTCGGCCCGTGGCGCGCATGTACTGCTGCAGCAACCACACCCATTCAAACTGATGCCCGGGTTCGCGCAGCGCGCCTTCGGCGCCAGGCATGGGTTGCCATTGCGCATCGAAGTACTCGCCCAAGGAGCCAGTCTCTGCATCCAGGAAGGCTCGCTGAAACAATTCGACCACCTCTGTGGCGCGATCCAACCAGACCTGAGCTTGGGTTGCAGCATGCATAGCCAGCATGGCTTCCAGCAGGTGCATGTGCGGGTTTTGACGTCGAGGCAGCTTGTCAACAAAGGGGTGTTCTTCAAAGAACCCTCCGTTTTCCACGTCGGCCAAGTGGTGTTGCACGCAGCCATAAGCTTGCTCTCCCATCAGCAGGGCCTCTTGAGACCCGCTGGCCCGGTGGTACCAAGCCATGGCCAGGATCACAAAGGACAGGTCATAGGCGTCGAGCGTCGGGTCCAGTACCTGCCCGCGCGCGTCCATTTGGCGCGGCCAACCCAGACCGTGATCCCTGGGCACAGCAATTCTTTTCAAAAATTTAAAACCGTGGTCTGCTGCATTTCGAAGTGGGGCGTCGCCGCCCAATACGGTGGCGAGGCTGAACGCAAACGTCAGACGCGCCTGGTTGAGCAGGGTGCGGGTCGGTGAGGGCAGCGCCTGACCGCTGGCGTTTAGGCCTTCGAAAAAGCCGCCCACGGGATCAACTATGCGGCTGCACCAAAAAGGACACAGTTGGTCCACCAGCCAGGTGTGCAGGGTTGGCGGGTGATCTTTAGAAGTGTTCATGCCCAACCCTTGACGAATTCGCCCACGACGCGGTCGATGTGCTCGTGCATGGCCGCTTTGGCTGCGGTCACGTCGCGTGCGACGATGGCGCTAAATACTCTCTGGTGGTCTTGCAGGCTGGCTGCGCGAAGAGATGGCGTGTGGAAATGCTCTTCAAGTCGAGCCCAGATAGGGCCACGCAGTTGCTCCCACAGTGCCGTAACCATGTGAACCAGCACCACATTGCCTGTGGCCTCTGCAATACATTGGTGAAATCTCAAATCGGCCGCCTCGTTGGCCCGCTTGTCGTCGCAGTGGTCCCGCATGTCAGCCAGTGCCGCGTACAGGTGATCAACATCGCCGTCTTTGCGCAACTCAGCAGCCTGTCCAGCGATTTCCCCCTCCAAAAGGCGGCGCGCCCGCAGCAACTCAAAAGGGCCGGGGCCCAAAGGCACATATGAACTCCTGAAAGCCTGCGGCGCCTGACCCACATAAATGCCAGACCCAAGGCGCACCTCAACAAAACCCTGCACCTCCAGCGCGATCACCGCTTCGCGCACGCTTGTTCGACTCACCTTGAAGCGATCTGCCAGTGCACGCTCCGAGGGGAGACGGCCTCCAGCAGCGAATTCTCCGCTGGTGATCAAGGCCATGACTTGCTCGGCCAGCCGTTGGTAAGTGCGCTCGCCACCCTCGTTGCCGAATGGCATAGAAACAGGCTCGGTGCGTTGGCCTTCGAAGGCTTTCACAGCCACAGGCATCGCTAGATCATGCATAGGAATGTTTAAATGTGGATTTAAATTGGTCAACCAATTGATGATTTTAAAGCTACATCGTCGGAATAAGTCATACCAATCAACATATTGGTTTGACCAATTGAAACAATCTATCGAACGCCCCTCGACCGGGAAGTGGCCCCATTGAAGTTTTCAATATAGTTCATCGATAGGTGGCGCCCTAAGTGGCTAATTTGGAGGGGGTAGGGGGTTCGTGCAAAGTTGATCGATTTCTTTGTGGAGAATGAGTTGCCTGTTTCCAGCAGATGGAGCACGTCAAAGACACTCAGATCGTTTCGGCCTCCAAAAGAACATTCAGGTTCTGGCTGGGCAAACCCAACAACCGACCGGATGCCGAATCAGCGTGCCCAACTTCATTTCGCCACAGTTCGTATCCTGCATCAAACGGCGCATCGGTCCCACCCAAGGGCATTGCTTGCTGAAAAGTCACCAACACAGCGTAGTGATTACGGGCCTCGAGGCTTGCAATTTCGATTTCATCTTCAGAGCTTCCTGATCACAGATAACCTTCGACTGAAGAAAATTTAATATGGCACCTGTTGGGATTGTCTTTGCGACTCTCTCCGACCGGAGTACCTCAAAGTTCAGGCGCTGGGATGCAAAAATAAGCATTAGCTGCTCAGCGTTCGGTCTGCAGAAGACTACGACGCCTCAGAGGATGCAGTTTTCAAATGTCTACATCGGCATGGGTCTGTTGCCGCCTGTCGCTTTCTACCCATTGCGGTCATAGGGCCCGGGGAAATCAAGGCCAACAGACGTTGACTCGTGGCTATAGACGCAGGTGCACTGACAGTAGAGATCATGTGTGACGGATCCTAGCCACGACTTTCTCGATCGCAGAAGCAGCAGGCCGACCAAGCCGAGCGCCAGGTAGTTGACCACCATAAACCAAGGTGTCATCCAGGCAATGCCGTCAAAGCCGCGCTCAGTCATGGGGTAGGGCACGGGCGACGCGCAATAGTCAGCCGATTGCGTCAATACATCAATCACAATGTGTGACCACTAACCCAGCGAGGGAATCAACAGCACCGGCAGCATCTGAAATACATCAGGCAAGGCCGCCAAGGCCACGGTTGCCACCGGCAACCGGCGCGCGATTAGCCGGCGCCTCATCAACAGCGCAACGCCGGCTCGAGCCCACAAGG
>JBBKVN010000123.1:0-4610 GCA_037968455.1 Rhodoferax sp. | reverse complement strand
CGATACAAGCTGGGTGAAGAGTTTGCCGCCCTGCAAGCGCACGGCACGGCCAGCAGCGCCAGCCTGTATGCCACTTACCCGTTTGTGCGCAGCCAAAGCAGCAATCTGTGGGGCACGCTGACTTGGGAAGATAAAAAGCTGACTGATCAAACCGATGTGCCGGTCTCTAGTGTCGACAAGCAAGTGCAACTGGTCACGCTAGGTCTGGCTGGCAGCCGGCAAGATGCGTTTTGGGGTGGCGGCCTGACGGCCTTTGATATGGCGCTGACCAGCGGTAACTTGTCAATGGATGCGTCCTCGTTGGCACGGGATGCCGCAGTCGGCTCAGCCCATAGCGATGGCACATTCAGCAAGCTGGCCTATAGTCTGAGCCGCCAACAACGTGTGAGCGACAACTACAGCGTGTTGCTGGCACTCTCGGGCCAACAAGCAAGCAAAAACCTGAATTCATCGGAAAAGTTCTCTCTCGGCGGCGCCAATGGTGTGCGCGCGTATCCCCAAGGTGAAGCCAGCGGCGACCAAGGCATGTTGTTGAACCTGGAAGCGCGTCGCAGCTTGAACGAGCAATTGCAAGCGGTGGTGTTTTACGACGCCGGCTCTGTCGATATCAACCGCAATGCGTTTGCCGCCGGTGACAACACGCGCTCAATTGCAGGGGCCGGATTCGGTCTGAATGGCCAGGTAAGCAAGTTGCAGTTCAGGACTTCCGTCGCCTGGCGCACCAAGGGTGGCGACCCGGTGTCTGACACTGAGAATCGCAATCCGCGCTGGTGGCTTCAAGTCAGCTTGCCGCTTTAGTTGAAGCGTAGACAAGCAGATGCCCAAATTTGTAGGCGTAACTGGCTTACCCCGAGCCGGGTCAACCTTGCTGTGCCAACTGCTGGCACAGCACCCAGAGATCCATTGCGAAGGCAGTAGCAGTTCCTTGTACAACACTTTGCTGGGATTCGGCGCATGGTCAGCGATGACCATTTCTTTTTAGCGCAGCTCAACACTACCTTTGATACCAGCTATGCCCACTTGACTTCTGCCATGCAGGGTTATCTTCGTGGGTGGCACCATGATTGCCCAAAGTCCGTGGTGGTGGATAAAAACCGCGCTTGGCTGCATGCCATTGAAATGCTGCTGCACATTGAACCCGAGGCGAAGCTGATAGTGTGACTGCGTGACTTGGGGCAAATCTATGGATCCATCGAGGCGCAACACCAACGCACTATCCTGATCGACTTCATCGACCACCTGGCTGACTACGACCGTTTTGGTCGTGCCGATGCGCTATTTGCAAAGGATTAGGCGATCGGTGCGCCACTGATTTCATTGCACGCGGTGCCAGACTTGCCCAGGCATGTGCAAGAGCGTTTGTTTTTTGGACGGTTTGAAGACCTGATGGCGCAGCCGGTGGCCTGTATGTCGCTCATTTACAAGTGGCTCGGCGTGGAGCCCCTCACCATCAACGCGGACCAGTTGGCAGTAGGCGTGCAGGCAAGCGACAGCCACTACCACATGAAGTACACGCACAAGCAGGCCAGCAAAATCACGGCCCCAAAACGACACAAAATTTCGCCGCGCATCCAAACGCTAATTGAAACCGCTTATGCGTGGTACTACCAACTTTACTATCCGCAGTTGAAAAAATGACCCCCGACACACCGCTCAGCCGCGACGTTGTTTGGCAGCCGGCGGCAGTTACAGCGGCTGTATGAAGCAAGCAGCGGACACCCGGGTGCTGTGGTTTTGTTAACGGGCTTACCAGGCTCAGGCAAGTCCACCTTGGCCCGTGCTGCGCAACAAAATCTTCATCGTTAGGATCACAACCATAACCATGGCTTGCAATGGCCAGATCCACCGGAACACCGTTGCAACCGCGGCCTCCTGCGACAGATCACGGCCTCACTTCACGACTTCAAATTTGGCACGATTCATGCATATCAACAGACAGATCGTCTGTCACAAAGGAAAAAAATGCATCGAATCGGAACGAAGTGGCTGTTGGTCTGCATGCTGTGCCTCGGTGCCGCCGCTTGGGCTCAAGCACCCGAGGCCAACGACGCAGCGCTCGGTACGGGTGTCGCGTCGCAGCAGTACCCGATGCCGGCCGCCGTCATCGAAATCACGCCCACCCCGCCTCCCGCGCTTGTGTTAGCGGCATCAGCCGCTTCAACGCCGATTGCACTGACCCGGCCCGGTTTGGTCGCGCAGGAAAGCCTGAACGCCGCAGATACGGCGTGGATGATGACCAGCACCGCCCTGGTGTTGCTTATGAGCTTGCCAGGCGTGGCCCTGTTTTACGGCGGCATGGTGCGCAAAAAAAACGTACTCAACACCATGGCCAGTGTGGTCGCGTGCGCCGCCTTGGTGAGCCTGCTTTGGTTTGCGGTGGGTTACTCCATAGCGTTCACCCCTGGCAACGGATGGATCGGTGGCGACAGTCGCCTGTGGTTCAGTGGATTGGACTACCTGAAGCAAGCCGGAAAAGTGGCGGTCAGCCATGTGGCGCCCAATGTGCCCGAGTCGGTGTACGCCATGTATCAGCTCACGTTCGCAGTGGTTACCGGGGCCCTGATCGTGGGCGCCGTGGTTGAGCGGATGCGCTTTTCTGCCCTGCTGTGGTTTATCGGTCTGTGGTCGATCATGGTCTATGCGCCGATTGCGCACTGGGTCTGGGAGCCAGGTGGCTGGCTGGCGCAAATGGGCGTACTGGACTTTGCCGGCGGTGCGGTCGTGCACATCAATGCAGGCGTTTCGGGTCTGGCGTGCGCGTATATGTTGGGCGCGCGAAAGGGCTACGGGCGCGAGCCGTTTGAGCCCTTTAATCTGGGACTCACCATGGCCGGTGCGGCGCTGCTGTGGGTGGGGTGGTTTGGCTTCAATGCGGGATCGGCGGTGGCAGCGGACGGCCGGGCCGGCCTGGCGATGGCGGTGACCCATATCGCTGCCTCTGCGGGTGCCATGACATGGATGGTGGGTGAGTGGATCGTTCGCGGGCGACCTTCCCTGCTGGGTCTGTGCTCCGGCTTGGTCGCCGGGATGGTCGCCATCACGCCTGCGGCAGGCTTTGTCACGCCGTCCTCTGCGTTGCTGATTGGTTCAGTGGCCGGGTTGACCTGCTACTGGGGAGCCACCGGACTCAAGCGCCTGCTCAATGCCGATGATTCCTTGGACGCGTTTGGCGTCCATGGCATTGGAGGCATTGTGGGCGCACTCATGACTGGTCTGCTGGCCAGCAAAACGGTATCAGGCGTGTCTGGCAACGTCGGCGTGCAGTTGCTCGGTGTGCTTGCGGTGGTGGCCTACAGCGGAGTGATGAGTGCGCTGTTGCTGTGGATCACCAAGGTACTCGTTGGCTTGCGTGTCGATGACAGCGCTGAAGTCAACGGGCTGGACATTGACCAACACCGTGAACACATGGGTACTTAAAGGAGTGATCGATATGTTGCCAAGTGAACGAATCGGCATTGCCGCCCACATGCACGTTTTGCTGCGACGCAAGACAGGTCGCGTGACCGACACCCAATGGATGGCCGACAACGCCGAATACGCCCGCGAAATCGTGCGCATTGCCAGACTCAGCGCCAAGGAAGACGGGCACACCGAGCTGATTGAGTGGGCCGACAAGCTGGAGCTGGCCATGGCGCCCCAAGCGGAACAGGCTGCACTTGCGGGCCGTTCAGTCTCAGTGACGCCCAGCCTGGGGAAACTTCTGGCCTCAGTCGGCTCGCCGGCCCCCGACAACGGACTGATTGGGCAAGCATCCCGCTACGTGCGTGGTCTTCGCTAAGCGCGTGGGAGTCAGATGGATTGAGATGGGCACGAAGTGTTTCACAAATCACCCATGCAACTAGCCTCGTGATTTTTGCAATGTTTGAGCGCTAAACCAACGAGTTTGAACTCGATTGCAAGTTGTCCCCAGCCCCGAATACTGATCAGCCCGCATCGCCCAGCGCCATAGTCAACTGCCACACATCCGAGATGGTGTTGACGACCTCGGCGGCAATGGAGCCCAATTTCAGCGGCCCTTTTCACGTGTCGGCGCACTACTTGAACAAACAATTTGGAGAACTCGCTCAGGTGCCAGGCGCAAAACTCCAGTGTCGTGCGATGCGCCGGGGTGTTGTCGGTGCCCTGCAAGCAAAAGACAATATTCTTGCTGACCTTTCTTGCGATCTTGCGCGAGCTGAAATTGCCACCGGCATACAAGGTGTCCAAGACCTTAACCACCATCGCGGAGTGAACCGGCTGGTAGCGTGGGTCGTCTGCCGTGTAGCGTGTATGAAAGGGACTCCGTTTCAGCCAGTCGACGGTGTCATCGAGGAAATAGATCCTCTCTGGATCTGAGCGCAAGGCGATTTCAGACCAAACGACGTGGTCCGTGCAGCGTCTAAACTCCCGCCCATGCAAAAATTTGACGTAGTGATCGTGGGCGCGGGGGCTGCCGGCCTGTTTTGCGCCGGGGTGGCCGGGCAGTTGGGTTTGAAAGTGCTGGTGATCGACCACGCGGCCAAGGTGGCCGAGAAAATCCGCATTTCCGGCGGGGGACGCAGCAACTTCACCAACAGGGACACGGGTCCGGCTAACTTTCTGAGCGAGAACCCCCGTTTTTGCCGCTCGGC
>JBBKVN010000122.1:0-4969 GCA_037968455.1 Rhodoferax sp. | reverse complement strand
CCCGCAGGCCGGTCAGGTGAGTGCCTCCGTCGCGCTGGGGAATGTTATTGGTGAAACACAGCACTTGCTCGTTGTAGCCACTGTTCCATTGCATGGCGACTTCAACGCCGATGTTGGTGTTCTGGTCGCTTTGGCGATCACCGGTGGCATGAAAGATGTTGGGGTTCAACACCGTTTTGCCTTTGTTGATGAAGTTCACAAAGCCCTGCACACCGCCCGCGCCGGAAAAATCGTCTTCTTTGCCACTGCGCTCGTCTTTGAGGCGAATCCTGACGCCGTTGTTCAGGAAGCTGAGCTCGCGCAGACGTTTGCTGAGAATCTCGTAGTGGAAGTCGTTGTTTTCCTTGAAGATATCGGTGTCTGGCAAGAAGTGAACTTCGGTGCCCCGCTTTTCTGTGGTGCCAATCACCTTCAGCGGAGAGACCTCAACGCCACCCACCATCTCGATGATTCGGTTTTGCACAAAGCCCCGGCTGAATTCCATGACGTGCACTTTGCCGTCGCGTCGAATGGTCAAGCGCAGCATTTTGGACAGTGCGTTCACGCAACTGACACCCACGCCGTGCAGACCACCGGAGACTTTGTAGCTGTTCTGGTTGAACTTGCCGCCGGCGTGCAGCTCGGTCAAGGCAATCTCAGCCGCGCTGCGCTTGGGTTCGTGCTTGTCGTCCATCTTGACGCCGGTGGGAATACCACGTCCGTTGTCAACCACACTGATGGAGTTATCAGAGTGAATGGTGACCAGAATGTCATCGCAATGACCGGCCAACGACTCGTCAATGGAGTTGTCCACCACCTCGAAAACAAGGTGATGCAAACCGGTGCCGTCGGATGTGTCGCCGATGTACATACCGGGGCGTTTGCGCACGGCCTCAAGCCCTTCCAGAATCTGGATGGAGCCTTCTCCATACGCCTCAGAGGCGCCCGCCTGATTGCTGTCGATGGTGGGCTGGAAGTTGGAGCTACCGGCAGTGCTCGTTCCGGTATGCACAGCGTTTTCATCACTTACAGGGGGTTGGACAGGCTTATTTTCTTCGGTCATAACTAACTTCTCTCACAATTTCTCAAACTCTGGAAAGACCAAACCCGCGATGAACAAAACGTTCATCGCGGGTTTGGTCAATGCGTGTGGCAAGGCATGCAGTTTTAAATCCGCATCGGCATCACGACATACTTGAACGTGGTGTTGTCGGGAATGGTGAAAAGGGCTGAACTGTTGCCGTCGGACAGCTCCAGCGTCACCATGTCTTGGCTCATATTGGACAGCGCATCGATCAGGTAGGTCACGTTGAACCCGATCTCGATGCTGTCTCCACCGTAGTCAATATCCAACTCGTCCACGGCCTCTTCCTGCTCGGCGTTGTTGGACGCCACACGCAGTGTGCCGGGGTCAATGTTGAGACGAACACCCTTGAATTTGTCACTGGTCAGGATAGCAGTGCGCTGCAAGGTGGCCAGCAAGGCGGTGCGACCCAAGGTAATGCTATTTTTGTGGTTTTTGGGGATGACACGGTTGTAGTCTGGGAACTTGCCCTCGACCAGCTTGGTGACAAACTCCATGCCCTCAAAGCCAAACTTGGCCTGGTTATTGGCAAACTGCATCTCGATGGCGCCTTCAGCATCCGACAGCAGGCGCTGCAGTTCGATCACCGTTTTGCGCGGCAAGATGACCTCTTGCTTCGGCACCTCAACGTCGAGCGTTGCTGACGCAAAGGCCAAGCGGTGTCCGTCGGTGGAAACCAGGCTGAGTTGCTTGCCTTCGGCCACAAACAATATACCGTTCAGGTAGTAGCGAATGTCGTGCACGGCCATCGCAAAAGAGACTTGATTCAACAAGCTCTTGAGTGTCTTCTGTGGCACGGTAAAAGCGGGGCCAAAGTTGGCCGCCTCTTGAACGAGCGGAAAGTCTTCTGCAGCCATGGACTGCAGCGTGAATTTGCTTTTGCCACCCTTGAGGATGAGCTTGCTGGCACTGGACTCCAGCGAAACCACTTGGTCGGAGGGCATGGTGCGCAGAATGTCGATGAGTTTGCGGGCGCCGACGGTTGTGGTGAAGTCACCGCTGTCACCGTCCATCTCGACGGTGGTTCGAATCTGGATTTCCAGGTCGCTCGTTGTCAACTGCAATGACGAGCCGGTTTTCCGAATCAAAACATTGGCCAGAATAGGCAAGGTGTGCCGGCGCTCAACGATGCCGGATACCGATTGCAAAACCGACAAAACTTTGTCTTGTGTGGCCTTCAGGACGATCATGTCAACCTCTTTATAAATATCTATCTTTATCGCTACTCAACGGCCCAACGAAGGGCTGTACTCGCTAACTCTGCCATTTTCCCTGTTTTTCCAGGCGATCAGCCTTTCAGGGTCTGCTCCAGCACATGAAGCTGCTGGTTCAACTCTGTCAATTGCTGGCGCTCGCCACCAATTTTCCGGACGGCATGCAACACCGTGGTGTGATCGCGGCCCCCAAATAACTCACCAATTTCCGGCAAACTTTTTTGGGTCAACTCCTTGGCAAGGTACATCGCAATTTGCCGTGGCCGCGCAATGCTTGCCGGGCGCTTCTTGGAGTACATGTCAGCGATCTTGATTTTGTAGTAATCCGCCACGGTCTTCTGAATGTTTTCCACAGAAATTTGACGGTTCTGAATCGACAGTAGGTCACGCAGTGCTTCACGCGCCAGCAAAATCGAAATTTCCTTTTGATTGAAGCGCGAATAAGCCAGAATTTTGCGCAAGGCGCCTTCCAACTCACGAACATTGGAACGCACGTTTTTGGCGACAAAAAACGCAACCTCTTCCGGCATGTCAATACCTTCAACACGCGCTTTGTTGATCAAAATGGCGACACGCATTTCCAGTTCGGGCGGCTCAATAGCCACCGTCAATCCGGAGTCAAAACGCGACACCAACCGCTCATGAATGTCCGCCAAACCCTTTGGGTAGGTGTCGCTGGTCATCACAATGTGCGACTTTTTCGCCAACAGCGCTTCAAAGGCGTTAAAAAACTCCTCTTGCGTGCGCTCCTTGTTGGCAAAGAACTGCACGTCATCAATCAGCAACAAATCAAGTGAGTGATAGCGCTCTTTGAATTCGTCAAAAGTCTTGCGCTGGTAAGCCTTAACCACATCCGATACGAACTGCTCAGCATGGATGTAGAGAACTTTTGATCCGGGCTTGTCGGCCATCAAGCGATTGCCCACCGCATGCATCAAGTGTGTCTTGCCCAAGCCAACCCCACCATAGATGAAAAGCGGGTTGTAAAGATGCCCCGGCATGCTGGACACGTGCATGGCTGCAGCGCGCGCCATGCGGTTGGCCGTGCCTTCGACCAGGGTGTCAAACGTCAGCGCTGAGTTGAGGCGATTTCTGAAATCGTCGACGTTTCGCTCTTCACTCGGTGTTTGATTTACCGGTACGGCAACAGGCATGGATTCAACCACCCGCTGCGGAATGGCGCTTCGAACAGGCGCCTCCCGCGGAGCAAGCGCTAACTCTATTTGAACGGATTGACCGGAAAGCGACTCCATGAGGCTGGACAGACGCTGGCTGTATTGCGCCCTGATCCAATCCAACTTGAAGCGATTGGCGACAAATATGGTCACTTTCCCAAGGTCATCTGACACTTGAGCGGTTAACGGTTTGATCCAAGTATTGAACTGCTGCTCAGGAAGCTCCTGAGCCAATTGATCAATGCATGCTTGCCACAGACTTTGCCCAGGACCCGCTCCTGCCCCGGGCCGGTTTTCGATAAATCCCTCTGTCATTGTGGGTGATTGCCTCTGTGGATAGCCATGTACATCAAAGGCTCGAATTGTAGATTGTCAAGACTTTATCCACAAGGCAGCCTGACCGCCCCAAATTCATTGCCAGAGCGGCACCGGCGCCAGTGGTCTTGCCCTTCCCAACAAAGTTTGCCATAATCCGAGGTTCCCTTAATTGAGTTAAGGGAGAAAGTCAGCGACCCCCTTCATTGTTTTAACTTTGGTGGGTCGACATTGAGCCCTTTAGGATTTCCAAAATGAAACGCACTTACCAACCTTCCAAGATTCGCCGCGCCCGCACTCACGGCTTCTTGGTTCGCATGAAAACTCGCGGCGGCCGTGCCGTGATCAATGCTCGCCGCGCCAAAGGCCGCAAGCGTCTGGCTGTCTAAAGACGGCTTCAGCGCGTTGCGCAGTTGCTTGGTCTGAACCACATCGCCCAAAGCAAGTGCAGCGACTGAAAACTCGAAGTCAGTTTCAAGCTGCGTTGTCTGGAGGCACTGTGGCGCGGACGGCCCATTTCGCGCTACATCGCGCGACGTTGGATCAGTCGACAAGCAATACGCTAACCACCCCGTCCGCTCCAGCGCCAAAACTGGCGCTTTTTGACGTTCAGGGGGTTTGGCTGGCTGCCATGGTGCCCAAACGCTGGGCCAAACGCGCTGTGACACGGAACACCATCCGTCGTCAGATTTATTGTGTCAGTGCCGACTTCGAGTTGGCACTGCCCGATGCTGCGCACGTCATTCGACTGCGGTCCGGCTTTGATCGAGCCTTGTTTCCCAGTGCGACGTCTGCGAAGCTGAAGTCCACCGTTCGACAGGAGTTGCAACAATTGTTCGCAACCGCCGTTGCACGCCCTTCAGCAGCGCCAACTCGGCAGGATCGAGCGTGATCAAAGCAATGTTGATTGGCTTGGTGAAAGGCTACCGCCTGTTTCTAAGTCCGTCGCTAGGTTCGTCGTGCCGGTTCGAGCCAACTTGCTCTGCCTATTCGCTGCAAGCCCTGCAGCAGCACGGCTCGGCGGTGGGCAGTTACCTGACGTTGAGACGACTCGCACGCTGTCACCCTTGGTGTGCCGGCGGCTGTGATCCTGTTCCAGTATCGAAACCCCGGTTTTTTACCCGGCTGATTCCAGCCGCCACTCAAAAGAAATCTTCATGAATGATATTCGCCGCACCATTTTGTGGGTGATTTTTGGTTTT
>JBBKVN010000121.1:0-3304 GCA_037968455.1 Rhodoferax sp. | reverse complement strand
CCCATATTCACAGGCAGCATGTAATTGTTGTACTCCCGTGCTTGCCCGGATGCATCCCGCAGCTTGTAGCTAACGCTTGGGCCCACGTTGCGAAGCTCGTTCTTCTCCCCTGCTTTGTTGGCCGCCCCCAAACGGGCATCAAGCTGGGTGCGCAAGTCGACTTTCCGAACATCGACAGCGTTGCTTCCGTCGCCAGCAAAGTTTTCAACATTGATGACACGAAGCCCCGTGTACTCCAGAGTCATTTTTTCAGCGCCATTGGTCAGCTCAGACGAGCCGCCCACCACCCCTTCGATGTCAAAGGCCTTGGCCTGGGCGCTCAGGGGGATTGATTTGAGCTTGATACGCGATCCGCCATCTTCAAAGCTGGATTGAAATATCTCGACACCCCGGTGTTTCACCGGATGATTCACTTCGACCCGAGCGGGCAGGGCCTCGCCGGTTTCCCTGTCGTGAATCACGATCTCGCTGGCAAACAGTTTTGGCATGCCCGTTGAGTAGTACTCAACAATGAATTTTTTCAGCTCTACTGAGAACGGGAGTTCTTGAATGAGCACGCCGTCCGACTGGCTCAAAATCGCCGTATTGGATTGCGTCCCTTCCGTAACCAACAAATTGCCTCTAAACGTCGGATTGCTGGCACTCAGGCGATGCTCGGGCTTGACGTCGGCAATCATGCCACCGCCCGTGAAAATAGACTTTCCGTTGAACCATAGCTGCGCCCTGACGAACAAATCACCATCGGCCAGACCACCCAAGCAAATCAACACGATCGCACTGTGTGCCGCGATATAGCCCAGTTTGTTTGCCCCACCGGCTTTGGCGGCCACCATCCAACCGCCTGCTCCGGCGCCGTCGCGCTGCTGCAGTTTGACTTTCCAGCCGCCGCCGACCAACATCGTCCCGATGCGCTCAGCCGCCACTTTCGGAGATTCATTGAGGTCTGATTGCGCCCGCTGGGGAAATGCCTTCAGGCTTTGCTCACGGATGTTTTCCTTGTAGGTACGCAAATCGACCAGAATCTTAGGCGTGTTGCGTGCAACACACAGCGACGTGCTGACCACAAGAAAGGCCAATATCAACATGAACCACCATGCGCTGTAGACCGAGTACAGGCTGACTACTCCGAAGACTTCAGTCCAAAACGGGCCAAATTGATTGATGTAGTTGTTGATCGGCTCGTTTTGCTTGAGCACGGTCCCTATGACCGACGCAATACAAATGAGTGTCAGCAACGAGATGGAGAACCGCATGGCTGACAGCAGTTCGATAGTGCCACGCCAAAGGCGTGATCCTGATTTGAGTTCAAAACCCTCGGTCGAAACGCTCATGAATGAAGTAATTGGGTTGGCTCAAAAAAAAGGGCAGACCATCTAAAAATGACCTGCCCACCTTGGTGACTTTTTACAGCGATTGGTTCAATCAATAACCAATCCATTTCAAACAAAAATTCAGCATCATTGATGCTGTTGATCTGTCTGAAGGCTAGCGCAAGCCAGCGATGTAATCAGACACCGCTTTGATCTCGCGATCATTCAACTTCGCTGCGACTTGCGTCATTTGAGCACTGTTCTTTCGTGAGCCATCGCGGAAGGCGGACAACTGGGTTTGTGTGTAGTCGGCATGCTGACCACTCAAACGCGGGTATTGTGCAGGAATACCGGCTCCATTCGGGCTATGGCATCCGGCGCACGCGGGCACTTGTCGATCAGCAATACCGCCACGGTAAATGCGCTCACCCAGTGTCACCAGGTCTTTTTCCTTGGCAAAGCCGGGTTTGGCGGGCTTGGAGTGAAGCCAGAACGCGATATTGCGCATGTCGTCCTCGCTCAGCATGGCGGAGAAGCCCGACATGATGGCGTTGGCACGTTTGCCGGACTTGAACTCGCTCAGTTGCTTCATCAGGTATTCAGGGTGTTGCTGCGCCAACTTCGGATTGGCTGCGATCGACGAATTGCCATCAGCCGCGTGGCAACTGGCGCAAACAGCTGCGAAACTGGCCTCGCCCTTGACAAGATCTGGTTTTGCGGCCGTCACCGGCGCGGCTTTGGCCTCCTCGGCAACGACGGAAAAAGCGGGAACAGCCAATGCGGCAACAAGGAAAAGTGAGGTGAGCAACTTCATAGGTGATGTAGTGTCAAGTGAGCAAAACTGCATGATTCTACAATGCAGGTACGGGACCCTTCCCTTTTACTAATGACTATCACCTCAAACCCATCGGCCTCTGCCCCCCACTCCCCCTCGCCAGATGCGTCTGCCAAAGCTGCGGCCACGGCTGCACTGGGGTGGCTTCACACAGCAAAATTCCTGACCACCGCACCGCAACTGCACTTTTTGCCGCCTCTGGATTTACCAGAAATTGCATTTGTCGGGCGCTCCAATGCGGGCAAATCGACTTGTATCAATATATTGACGCAGCAAAAACAGTTGGCTTTCGCCTCCAAGAAGCCAGGTCGCACCCAGCACATCAACTTGTTTGCCCTGGGCAAGCAAGGGGTTCATGACGCGATCTTGACTGACTTGCCGGGATATGGGTATGCAGCCGTCCCCAAGCAAGACAAGATCCGCTGGCAACAGGTGATGGCCAACTACCTGGTCACTCGCGAGAACCTCAAAGGCATTGTGCTGATGTGCGACCCGCGTCACGGACTCACTGAGCTGGATCAGATTCTGCTGGACGTCGTTCGCCCTCGCGTGGAAGAAGGATTGAAGTTTCTGGTGATCTTGACCAAAGCGGACAAACTCACGCGGGTTGAGCAAAACAAGGCGCTGTCGATCATGAAATTGCAAGCAGGTGGCGGTGAGGTTCGCTTGTTCTCAGCCCCCAAGCGCAAGGGCATTGACGAAGTGGCCACCTTGCTGTGGCAATGGGCGCACCCCAACGAGACGTTGCCAACGGCCTGACCCTCCCCGACCTGTCACCGCCTCAATGCCGGCGACTTCAAGGGCTGGGCCCTTAACGCATTCAATCACTATGAATTCAATAGCTACTTTCGCTCTATAGATAAGCGGTAGAAGCCATTTTTTGGCTATGTCTGCGTTAACTGTTGCGACGGAAATCGTCCCAAAGCCTCGCACAAGCAATTGATCGGCGAGATGTCCTTGCGATAGCGCTCCATCATGCGCCGCCAGCCAAGGTAGCTCTCCAAGTACTTGGTGGCTACCCCATGAAAGCGGCGAATCCAGTCCTTGAGACGGCTGTCGTAGGCGTTCACATTTTGAATGTGAAAGACCTTGTCAATGACATGAATGCCTTGCTGAACATTGATCGCCCGATGGACAAGGCCGGTGGTGCGGGCAACCT